>JAERML010000203.1 GCA_016844425.1 Bacteroidota bacterium | reverse complement strand
TCTTTGTCTCCCTGATGGCAAACATGACATCGAGGTTTCGCTCTCTGCCTATGCGTCGACGGATGGTTCGGCAGATCGATCGTGCCTTGCAGTTGTGCGCGATATCGCCGAAGAAAAACAAAAAGATATTGATCTCCTCCGCTTCTCCAACGTTGCTCATTATACGCTGAACCCGCTGGAGATCACTGATGTCAATGGCCGCATCATCTACGTCAATCCAGCATTTGAACTCGCGAGCGGCTATTCCAAAGAGGAAATGATCGGGAAGAATCCCAATGTCTTCGGGAGCGGGAAGCATCCGAAAAGTTTCTGGGAGAACATGTGGAAGACCATCAAGTCGGGGAACGTGTGGGTGGGGGAGGTCGAGAACAAGCGCAGGAATGGAGAATCGTACCTCACCTATCTTCTCATATCGCCCGTTGCGGATCGGTCGGGAAAGATTGTGGGCTACTTCGGCGTGCACCGGGATATTACGGAACAGAGACGTCTGGAACACCAACTCTTTCAAGCCCAGAAGATGGAAAGCATCGGAACGCTCGCCGCAGGTATCGCCCATGAGGTGGGTAATCCTCTCACGTCGATCTCCTCACGCAAGACGACTTCACCAAAGAGAAACTTGAACTGATCAAGCACCAGGTGGTGCGAATCTCCAAGATCATTCGCGACCTCGTCGACTTCTCACGTCCATCCACGTACGAACCGCAACTCACCGACATCAACAAATGCATACGGCA
This sequence comes from Bacteroidota bacterium, assembly GCA_016844425.1. The sequence goes on along the minus strand of JAERML010000203.1, from coordinate 3,630 downwards.
GGCTCTCGATATCGTGCGCGTCGGAAACAAATCCAAATCCATCCACTTCGACACGTCACTCGATCCTTCCATTCCCTCCCTTCACCTTGTTCCTGACCAGGTGGAACAAGTGCTGATCAATATCCTCATCAATGCGGTCGATGCCGTGTTCGACGTACAGCAGCGAAGCCCCGAGGGAAGAGATGGGAACATCACGGTACGCTCACGTGTGGAGGGCGAGGACCTGCAGATCACCATCGTGGACAATGGAAAGGGAATGTCCGACGACGAGGTGGAAAAGATCTTTGAACCGTTCTTTACAACGAAAGGTGTGGGTGAGGGCACGGGCCTCGGCTTGTGGGTAAGCTATGGCATTGTGAAAAGCTTCCATGGCCAGATCCGTGTGGAAAGTCGCGTTGGCGAAGGCGCATCGTTTATGATACTCCTGCCTCTTCATTCTAATTACTGACCTGAGAGAGAATGGCACATCGCATACTTGTTGTAGATGATGAAAAGATCATTCGCGATTCCATCTCCTTCATCCTGAAGAAGGAAGGATACAGCATCGAAGAGGCTGCAAACGGAAAAGAAGCCCTTGCCAAAATCAACGACGAATCCTTCGACGTTGTCATCACGGACATCGAAATGCCTGTGATGAAGGGAATCGAGCTTCTGGACAAAGTGATGCAAGTGAGTCCGCAGACTCTCGTGATTATCATTACCGCATACGGCTCTCTCGAAACGGCGATCGCTGCTCTTCGGGCCGGCGCAAGCGATTACATCCTGAAGCCGCTGGAGTTCGATGAGCTGCTCATCAAGATGAAGCGCCTGTTGGAGGCGAGGGCGTTGATGGTTGAGAACCAATTGCTCCGCCGCGAGATCCAGAAGGAGTTCGACGCCTCTCCCATTGTGGGGAAGAGTCCGGTCATGAAACGCGTGTTCGATACGATTTTTACCGTTGCGGGGACCGACTCAACGGTGTTGATCACAGGAAAAAGCGGTACGGGGAAGGAGCTGGTTGCCCGTGCCATCCATTACAACAGCCGTCGGCGGGAACGCCCGTTCGTTGCGATAAATTGCGGTGCGATCCCCGAAACGCTGATTGAGAGTGAGTTGTTTGGACACAAGCGCGGCTCGTTCACGGGTGCCGTTGCCGATAAAATAGGATACTTCAAGGCGGCGGAGGGAGGAACATTGTTCCTCGATGAGGTAAGCGAAATGCCGGTGAACCTGCAGGTGAAACTCCTCCGCGCAATCGAGCAGCGTGAGATTACGCCGGTGGGCATGTCGAGTCCGCTTGGTATCGATACGAGGTTTCTCGCCTCCACGAACCGTGAGTTGCTGAAGGAGGTGGAGGCGGGTCGTTTCCGTGAGGACCTCTACTACCGGCTCAACGTCGTCGAGATACATCTGCCTCCACTCGGTGAACGCAAAGAAGATATCCCTCTACTTGTGGAGCATTTCATCTCCAAGTATCGCACCGAAATGCGGAAGAATGTTCAGGGTATTGATGCCGAGGTGATGCGAGCCCTGATGAGTCACGCGTGGAAGGGAGAAGTCCGGGAGCTCAGTAATATCATTGAACGGGCGGTAATCTTCTGCAAAGGAGAGTTCGTGGCAATGAGCGACCTGCCGGAGTTCTTTCGCGGCTCGTCACGCGTTGATTTCCCCGACGACAACAAATCTCTGCAACAAGCCATGAACGAACTCGAGAAAACCTACATTGAGCGAGTTCTGAGAAAGCACAACTTTGACAAGGAACAAACTGCTGCAATTCTCGGCATCAGCCTTCCAACCCTCTACCGCAGGATCAAGGAACTCGGTATCCCACAGGAATAGCCCATTCTCAATTCTGAAGCCTCCCCTCCTCACGCATCTCATGTTTGAGAAGCGGACTTTTGTATCCGACCAACCCGTAGGATAAACCCGTCAGATTCGAGCCATTCTGCATAGGTGGGATGGCTTTTCCGTTCTTCTCTTCCAAGCCCACATCGGCACAACCGTTGTAGCATACCGTAGTGAAGGCAAGTTCAGGAGGGTACAATGTACATCATTAAGAACATTTTGGTGGCCACGGATTTCTCGGATTTTTCCACAGCAGCCATTGAGTATGCGTCATCGCTTGCGTTGCTGTATGGAGCGAGAATCCACCTGGTTCACGTTATCGAGCCCGGTCCGATCGTGGGTGTCCACAACGTGGAGCTCAATACAAGTGCCCTGATGACAGAGCTGGAGGCGAATACACAAGAGCAGATGAGGAAGTTCGTCTACTGGAAGCTGAAGAACAATACCAACCTGGAGCAGGTGATCCTTCAAGGTGAGCCACACCGGGAGATAGTAAGGTACGCCCAGGAACACGAGATCGACCTTATTGTCATCGCCTCGCATGGGAGGACAGGGCTCGCGCACATCCTGATGGGAAGTGTCGCAGAGCGAATTGTTCGTCTCTCTCCAATCCCTGTACTCGCAGTGAAACCACTCGAGATGAGGGAGAGGATCCTCAGAAAAGAGGATGTGGAAGAAGACCTCCACGTCCTTGGGCGGGATTAGGTGAGCGCTGGGTTCAACAAGTTGGAACCATCTGTGGCCGGCGCTCCCGTCCAGAGCGATCAGAACATGAAGACGATTGTCATGTACAGTCCCGATGTGGATCTCTGCATGAGCCTTACGCTGTACTTTCAGGATAGGTATACCATCGTAACGACAACGGACGGTAATACCCTTCCGGCGCTTGTAGAGATGTACCACCCGTCATTGGTCATAGCTGATGCCCTTCCCACGACATGGATACTCGACTTGTTTGATACGTGGAAACAGACGCAGCCGGAGATACGGGTGATGTTATTCCGTGTGTGGCGATACGAAGACCGCAAGCGAGAAGCAGCCATCCACAAGTCGATAGATTTTGTGGTGTATAAACCGATCGATATCGATTTTGTCGCCCACATTGTGAATGGGCTATGTGAAGTGCCTGGCGATCAGACAACACAACCCGGGGCATAGTTTGTTTGAGTTGAGAGGTAAGGAGACAGGAACAATGGCACTTACGGTGGCTGTAAAAACAGAATCCGGACAGACCCGGTACGGACGGGAGGAAGTAAAGAAATCCTTTCACCGAAACTATGTGCGAGGCATGATCATCTCCGTCGCGATTCATGCTGTTGTCATCGGCTCATACTATGTCGTCGACATACTGGGCTCGGATGATGATGACATCCCGATGGTCAAGGTTCGCACGTTTCGGTATAGCGATCTTGGCCCACCTCCTTCCATCTCGCAGGTGCCTACTCCGCCCGCCGTGGGTGTACAGGCGGTGGTGAAACCGACCATTGGTATGCCTGTGCCGGTCCCTGACGCAGAGATCAGTCCGGAACAGACTCTTGCTACACAACAGGAGCTGAGTTCCACTCCGTCTCCATTCTTGGATGACTTGAGCAAGGATGGCAACGTGCAGATTACTCCGGATATCAACATCGACGAGGATCCTGCGATGGATGCGTTCATCCCGTACGAGAAAGGTCCGGAAATCGTGAAGAAGGTCATCCCCAAATATCCTGAGATGGCGTTGCGAGCGGGTATTGAAGGAACGGTGTGGGTGAAGATTCTTGTGGATAAGGATGGAAAGCCGAAGAAGGCGGTCGTGATCAAGTC
>JAERML010000354.1 GCA_016844425.1 Bacteroidota bacterium | reverse complement strand
TCAACCGTGCCTTTTACGAAATTGAGTGCATCCAGAGCAACTGTTCGATGCGAGCGCTGAAGCGGCAGATCGCTAGTCTCTACTTCGAGCGTTCCGGCCGCTCCACCGACAAGGGCAATCTCGCCGAGTTGGCCCATGCCGCCGCCGAGCAATCGGAATCGACACTCCCCATCCGCGACCCTACATCTTCGAGTTTCTCGCTCTCAAGCCCAAGGAGACGGTGGCGGAGTCCGACCTGGAAGACGACTTGAATGGGTGTTTACCTCGAAGGGCACGCCAACCACAGTCGCGGCGACCTCCTCAGTGAATCGCCCATTCTCGTTGACTGTTGATACTCTGCCCGCGCCTCGCGAGTACACCTGCTTTTTCCCCGCTCGATTTAGGGCTCTTTATAAATAACCCAGGTCGCTTGGTTGGCAATGTTTCCGACTTCTGATGGTGTAAGGTGTCCATCCTCACGCTTTGTCCCGATTATGTGTGCATGGGCAGTATCTCCTGGTTTAGGATCGCGTACAATGATACATCCAGCCTCACGAACCACCCGGGCTGTGACTTCGACGATACTATGTTCAGGATATCCTACAAGAAGGTCTTCGGGCGTGGTCAAAGAGGCAATGGCGACCGAAATCAAAACTGTGCGTGACTTGAACGCGGCAGAGGACAAGCGTGGCTCACCAGTAATGGGGGCCTTCTTAACGTGGTCTGGATCATTAGCCGGAACTCGACGCCAAAGGCGTTCCTGGTTGCTGATTGTAAGATCATCACGCCATTCCGGCACGAGCAAACTCTTATGCTCAGGCCGCCATCTCTGCAGAAGCCTCAGAAATCAGCCATGTAAGAAGGGGGCTATTTCGTTTTCCTCGATTGGTTCTCCACCTTCAACCTTGAGATATCTGATAGATCCATCCCTCAACGCCTCCAACTCAAGTCCACGTGATTCGACATCCCACTCCAGCTGCACTCCCCCGCCTGAGACCGGAATAATGCGTGGAGATGGCAATTCATCAAAATCAAGGGCCATCAAAAGTTCTATGGCAACTGCGACAGCAGGCTCTGTAGGTGGTGGGCTACCGTAGCTATCCCAGTTTTCAGGGAGCTTTCGGAGTGTAATCAACCGTTTTATTCCCTGAATTTGCAACTGACCTAAGCCGGTCAGGGGAATCACCCTAGTCCATTGTGCATTTCCGAGGGCGGGTTGATTGTCCGGAAGTGTAAGCCGTTCATAATTTCCTCCCCCAAAGTTCATGCATTTTCTCTGTGGTAAAATCTGTGAAGCCCCTAACAATCCATTCGTGTCCTAGATCGAGCCATCCTGAGATATCTTCTAGATGAGATGAGGCTGGCTTTCCTCGTGCTGTAAGAGTTAGTTGCAAGACCTCCTTAGCGTCCTGTCTCCTGATCGCCGGCTGAGCTGCTATGTGAAGTCGCCCTTTTTTTCCAGGCATGACGTAGCTGACGTTTAGGCTGAGAGTTTCGGGTTGTTCCAGAAAATCCCCCGAATAGATTCCTGACCAGCAGGCGATTGCCTTGTTTAACTCTCCGAGACCTTTCCAGTCATCACCGATTTCTATATGGTTGACATATGTTATCTCACATTGGTTCACTTCAGGTTTCTCAAATCCTTCTTGCGATAAAAATGCGCGGAACCCGATCCACTCTTCCTCGAATTTCGGTTTGATCTGATGGTAGTGGGGATAAACGTCCTCTTCTTTTACTTTGCGCCAGTTGTGAAGAAATCGGTCCCTTTGCACTTGAAGAAGCTTTGTTTCAGAAGAGCCTATAAACCAGCAACGGAATTGAGGCTCTGCAACGAATTGGAGACCGAAACGGGGTGGCGCCAGAGGCAGTTCAAGTTCCTCAAATGCGGGTGCAATTGGCGGCTGAATTTCTATGTGTGGAAATCTGCTCTTAATTCGCTCCCAATGCGCCCCGAACAATCTTGTCGGAAACTCCCTGGCAACTGAAAACTGCACCCCTAATACTGTTTCAAAAACCGGGGGTTGATCATACTCTGGAAGAGTGAGTCCTGGTTCAGCCACTGAACTTCTTGATAAAACGCAGGCTATTGCACGCTTTTTAAAATACCTACCAATAGACAAAGCCGACTCCAACTCGTTTTTCTTGCTCCCATCGGGAAATTTGAGAAATCAAGCATTTCTTCTGTCGCGGTCCTTACGGTTCAGCCTCGGAGGCTTCTATGAATCTGTAGGTCTGGGGTTCAAATCCCTCTGGGCGCGCCAGACCTAAATCCGAAAATACGCCCTGTTGCAACAAGGCCGAAACCTGGTCTACGATGCTTCCTATCGATCAACGCGGAGGGTCGGGATTACGTTCCATGCTCAAGCTTGGAGAATTCACATGATCAAAAAGGGAACCTTGGCATGCTTGCTGATTTCCTGCATCCTGCACGTTTCATTCTCCAGAGGTCCACCAACGCTCTTGTGAGAAGCCTGATCTATGAGGGGCTCACGGAGGTCACCCCGAGTCTCGAAGCCGTGCCGTCACTTGCGGAATCATGGACCGTCTCCAAAGACGGCAAGGAATACACGTTCCGCCTGAGGAAGGGCGTGATCTTCCACGACGGGAAGGAGATGGAGGCGGAGGACGTGAAGTGGTCCCTCGAGACCATCCTGGAGCCAAAAAACCGCGCGTTCATGCGGGCCACCCTCTCTGCGGTCGCGAAGGTCGAAGCCATGGACAGATTCCTCCTCAAGCTCACCTTGAAAGAGCCCTTTGCTCCGCTCCTGACAATCGCCCTTTCCGGCGACACCATCATCCTTCCCAAAGGCTCCATCCCGGCCGGAGCAAGCCTGACGAGCCCTCTACCGGGAACGGGCCCTTTTCAATTCATCGAATGGAGAGAGCGTAACCAGATCACCCTGCGCGCCCACAAGAAATACCGGCAACGAGGCACACCGTATCTCGACGAGGTGATCATTCGCCCCGTTCCAAGCGACGACGTGCGGTTTCTTGCCCTGAGAAGCGGAGACGTGGATCTCATCGAGGTGGTTCCCTATCCCATGGTCAATGAAGTCAAGAAAGGCAAGTACCCCGAGATCAGGCTGGCGCCTGCTCCCATTGCGGGCTTCCGGATGTTCAAGATGAACGTGGAAGCCCCTCACTTCAGCAACCCGAAGGTCCGGCGCGCCGTGGCTCTCGCCGTGGACCGGAAGGCTTACA
>JAERML010000202.1 GCA_016844425.1 Bacteroidota bacterium | reverse complement strand
AGGGGAAGGTCCGCACCTACGATATGGGCGGCAACAACTCCACGATGGAGATGGCGGAAGCAATTGCAGCGCACCTCCCGGACTAACGTGAAGTACATGAGCAAAAAGGTGTTCCAATGAACAGTGAGATCTTGATCCACGAAGTGGGGCCCCGGGATGGGCTTCAGATGGAGAAGATGCTTGTACCTGTCGAGCAAAAGGTAAGATGGATTGAAGGACTCATCGATGCCGGTGTGGATATCATCCAGGTTGGCTCGTTCGTCCACCCAACAAAAGTCCCACAGATGGCAGCGACGGACGAACTGGTGAAGCACTTCCTGGCACCCGGCATGAAGCCAGATCGCGTCACCATCTCTGCCCTCCTGCTCAACGAAAAAGGACTGGACCGCGGGCTGGCTTCGGGTGTAGAGATGCTCTGTATGGGTGTCTCCGCAAGCGAGACCCATAGCCGGAAGAACACCGGAATGTCGGTCGGCGAGGCAACAGACAGGATCATTGCCATCGCGAGGGACGCGGTCTCAGCAAGGAGGAAGGTTCAGGTCTCTGTGCAGTCTGCGTTCGGGTGCGGGTATGAGGGAAATGTCCCGCAAGAGAGAGTCATGAAGATCGTGGAGCAGTTTCTTGAAGCCGGACTCCGGAACATCAGTCTTGCCGATACTGCAGGTCACGCAACGCCGGACCGTGTCGAGAAGATGTTCAACGGCGTTATGGAATTCGACGACGGTGTGGAATGCGCATGCCACTTTCACAACACCTACGGTCTCGCGCTGGCGAACTCATACGCTGCGATGAAGGTGGGCGTGAAGTACTTCGAGTCGTCGGTGGCAGGACTCGGTGGTTGCACCTTCACGAAGATCGCAGGCGGCAACGTGTGCACAGAGGATCTCGTCCATATGCTGCAACGAATGGATATGCGGTATTGCCGCCAACGTCAGCAGGTTTTTTGGCCGGGAGATGCCGGGTACGATTTATAAGGTGGGGGCGATTCCCGAGCCCGCGTCAGTGTAGTGGAATAACGGTCATGACCAAAGAAAAAATCATTGACGGCATACGAATCCTGGATCTGACGAACGTCCTCTCCGGGCCCTTTGCCACACTCCATCTCTCCTTGCTGGGGGCAGAGGTCATCAAGATTGAGAACCCGACAGATGGCGACCTTGCCCGCAAGCTTGGCAATGTCCCGGAGTTGAATGAGCAACTCATGGGAACCAGCTTTCTTGCGCACGCAAGCTTGGCAATGTCCCGGAGTTGAATGAACAACTCATGGGAACCAGCTTCCTTGCACAGAATGCCAATAAGAAATCCGTGACGCTGAACCTGAAAGACGATGAAGCAAAGGAGATATTCAAAAGGCTTGTCAAGACCGCCGATGTGGTGGTGGAGAACTTTCGCCCGGATGTCATGAAGCGGCTGGGACTGGAGTACAAAGAGCTCAGCAAGATAAATTCCCCCCTGATCTATTGCGCGATCTCGGGCTTTGGTGCTACAGGCCCGGACGCGATGAAGCCTGCCTACGACCAGATCATCCAGGGACTCAGCGGCGTTATGGCCATCAATGGCGACGAGCGACTTAATCCGTTGAGGGCAGGGTTTCCTGTTTGCGATACTGTTGGCGGATTGAACGCGGCATTCGCAATCATGGCGGCATTGTTCCACCGTGAACGGACAGGGGAGGGACAATTCATCGACATTGCACTTCTCGATTCCATCATGCCGCTCATGGGTTGGGTAGCGGCAAATTTGCTCATTGGTCACCAACAACCTGTGCTGATGGGGAACGACAATTTCACCGCCGCCCCATCCGGCACGTTTGCCACCAAGGACGGCTACATCAATATTGCCGCGAACAAGCAAGAGCAATGGGAGGCCGTGGCAGATGTGGTGGGGCTTCCCGAGCTCAAGACGGATCCGCGATTCCAAAAGCGTGATGCACGCAAGAAGAACCGGAAGGCACTCACGCAACTCCTGGAAACAAGGCTGAACGAGAACACCACAGGGTATTGGGCTGACGTTCTCAACAAGCGCGGTGTGCCTTCCGGTGAAATCCTCGGGTTGGAGGATGCGTTGAACCAGGAACAAGTCCGGCATCGCAATACCATCCAGACGGTTCATGCAGACGGGATTGGTGACTTGAAGCTGTTTGCGTTGTCGGCAAAATTTGAGAAGACCCCGGGTGCGCTCACGTGTCCCCCACCGCGGTTGGGCGCGCATACGGATGAGGTATTGATGGAGCTGGGGTTTCCGGATGACGAAATCAAGAGGCTCCATGATAAATCTGTTGTTTGAGTATCCTTGAACCTGAATCGATCACAGGAGATCACTGAATGGGAATGACTGTCGTTGAAAAAATTCTGGCCCGCGCTTCGGGGCGCGTGGCGGTGAGGGTGGGAGATGTCGTCGAGCCGAAGGTTGATCTGGCCATGTCGCATGAAAACGCGGCGCTGGTCGTCAACCAGTTTCTGGAAATCTACAAGGGGACGTCGTTCGAGCCGAAGGTCTGGGATCCGTCGAGGGTGGCCATCATTTTCGATCACCGGGTACCGGCGGAGTCCCCGAAGACCGCGACCAACCAGAAAATCATACGGGAGTTCGTTGCGAAGCATGCGATCAGCAAGTTCCACGATATCCGGGGCGACGTCGGTGGGATCTGTCATCAGATACTGCCGGAAAGCGGCTATGTCCGTCCGGGCTGCGTAGTGGTGGGTACCGACTCGCACACCACAAGTCACGGTGCGCTGGATGCGTTCTCGTTCGGCATTGGTGCAACGGAAATGGCGAGCGTCTGGGCGCTGGGTGTGGCGCTGAACGTCGAAGTTCCGGCAACCATCAAGGTGAATGTCACAGGTCAATTCAAGGAATACGTTGGTCCAAAGGATTTGATTCTTTACTTGATCAAGGCCATCACTGCCCAGGGTGCGAATTTCAAGGTGATCGAATTCCATGGCGAGACCATCCAACGAATGTCCACATCGGGTCGACTCGTGCTTTGCAATATGTCTGTTGAGGCCGGCGCAACAGGGGGGATTGTGCCGGGCGATGACGAGACGGGCCGCTATCTGCGCGATGAAGCTCATGTCTCGGATCTCATCACCATGGTCACGCCGGATCCTGATGCAGTCTACGAAAAGGTCATCAACATCGACGTGACGGAGCTGGAATCGCAGGTGGCTTGTCCCCATACGGTAGACAACGTGAAATCCATCGGGTTGGTGGAGGGTGTGAAGGTGAATCAGGTCGTGATCGGGTCATGCACAAACGGGCGGTTGGATGATCTTGAGATTGCTGCAAGGATCATTCGGGGGAAGAAGGTGGCGAAGAACACGCGGATGCTTGTGTTTCCCGCGTCAGGCAAGATCTACGCACAGGCACTGGGGCGGGGCTATATCGGAGATTTCATGCAGGCGGGAGCTGTCGTGATGAATCCTGGCTGCGGTCCGTGCCTTGGCGTTCATGAAGGAGCCCTGGGCGATGGCGAAGTGGCCCTTTCCACAACGAACAGGAATTTCAAGGGGCGCATGGGGAACCCGAAATCGGAAGTCTACCTCTGCTCCCCGGCGGTGGCCGCTGCCTCAGCGATCACAGGTGTCATCACCAACCCGAAGAAAGGAGTCCGGTAACATGCCGACCGTCGTGCTGAAGTTGGGGAATGACATTTCGACGGATGTGATCTATCCGGGGCGATACATGGCGACAGTACTCCCCTCCGAGACTCCACAATATGCGTTCGCCGACCATGTTGAGTTCAACACGAAGCTCAAGACCCAGCTTGTTCCGTCGGGCAGTATCATTGTTGCCGGGAAGAACTTCGGCTGCGGTTCTTCGCGGGAACAGGCAACCTCAGCGCTCAAGGGATATGACTTGACCATTGTAGCGGAAGGCTTCGCACGGATCTTTCTTCAGAACTCGATCAACCTGGGGCTCAAGATTGTGGAAGCACCAGGAATCCAGGCTTCAGAAGGAGATGAATTGGAAGTCGGTGCTGAGAGTGTCCGGAACCTGACGACGGGCACGAGTGCCAGGATCGTACAATTGCCCAAAGCCCGTCAAGCGATCATTGATGCCGGTGGGCTGATTCAGTACACAAGAACGCTGGTGCTTCGGCAACGCGGGATGATCCAAGAATGACAATGCACAATCACAACAGGTGACACTATGGAACGATATGAGCTGTCGACACAACGGGAGCTATTCAAGATTCTGGAAGACGCCATTCAAAGGGAAGATGATGCGCATCCGACGGTCAAGGAATTCCTTATGAATCTCGCTGCGATGGAACACGAACATCACCTCCTGCTCGAAAATAAACTGAACGAGCTGAAGGCCGTCGCAGAACTGCAGGACGAGATCAACGACACGTGTGCATGAGACCACCACGTAGAGAACTGAATTATCAGCATGGAGTCTGAAAAGATGGAAACTGTCGATCAGCAGAAAACCCGGTACAAAACGTTCACATACAAGACCAACGTCACCTGGACAAGGGGAAAAAGCGGCACGCTGGCTTCAGACGGAAAACCTTCGTTCCGGGTTGCCAGCCCGCCAGAGTTTAAAGGCGAGTCGGGTGTCTGGACTCCCGAAGATCTCTTTGTTGCTTCAGTGGAGATCTGTCACATGGCCACGTTCCTTGCGTACGCGAACCGCGGAGAGTTGCCATTGATTGCATACCGGAGTCACGCAAACGGTGTGCTGGAGTTCATTGATGGCGATTACCGCTTTACGCGCATCGTTCTGTTTCCGACCATCATTGTGGACCAATCGGCGAAGGAGGAAGAAGTGTATGCCATGCTGCGCGACGCTCACAAGCATTGTCTGGTGGCAAACTCGATCGCGTCCATTGTGGAGGTTAACCCGACCATTATGATGCAGTGAACCCTTGCTTTCCCCTGCTTCGCAAACATGGGAAAAGCATCCGCCACTTCTTACTTCTGAAAAGAACGGGGCGACTAAGAACGCCCGAAATAGACAAATCCTTGGAAAATTAGAGATATCTGGCTCCCTTCTATTGGCATCTCGTTTGCCCGCTATGAACCGGAATTATCATAGGAGTTCTTCATGGGAAGCCTGTTCTCTCGCATCGATATCGGATTACTGAAGAAATACGACCGCCCCGGACCCCGCTACACGAGCTATCCGACCGCCCCGTTGTTCAGTCCAACATTCACTGCAGACGACTATCATGGGGAAATCCTTGCGACGAACGGGCCTGATTCAACCGCTGATGTTTCGCTCTACTTCCATTTTCCATTCTGTGATACCCTCTGCTATTTTTGCGGCTGCACGATGATGGTGACCCGTGACCGGAATCGCATTGCCGAGTATCTTCGTTATCTCAAGAAAGAGATCGACCTGGTTGCCCCGATGATCGCTCCGGGGCGAAAGGTGACGCAGATCCATTGGGGCGGCGGTACACCAACACACTTGACCCCGGAAGAAATTCTCGACATCGCTTCGTATATCAAGGCAAGGTTCCTCGTCGACCCGGACGCAGAGATGAGTGTGGAGATTGATCCGCGAGAGTTGACCCAGAAGCATCTTGGAACGTTGCGGCACGTTGGGTTCAACAGGATGAGCATGGGAGTACAGGATTTCAACGCGAAGGTGCAAGAAGCTGTTAACCGCGTTCAGCCTGAAGAACTCACCACGAACGTCTTCAAGTGGGCAACCGCCCTTGACTTTGAAAGCATCAACATCGATCTGATTTACGGCCTGCCGTTTCAAACGCTTGCTTCGTTTGAAGAGACGGTACAGAAGGTGCTCCATTTCCAACCGGACAGGATTGCGGTCTTCAACTATGCGCACGTTCCCTGGATGAAACCCCACCAGAAACTCATTCATCCTGAAGACCTTCCAACCCCGGAGCAGAAGCTTGAAATCCTGAAGATGACGATCGAGCTTCTCTCATCCCACGGCTATGAGTACATCGGTATGGACCATTTTGCCAAACCGAACGACGAGTTGACGCGTGCCCAGAAGGAGAAAACACTCTACCGGAATTTCCAGGGCTACTCCACGAAGTCGGGTGCCGACCTGTACGGATTCGGGATGTCATCGATCAGCCATTTTCAGAACAGCTACGCGCAGAACTTCAAGAATCTGCAGGAGTACTACGCAGCGGTGGGGGCAGGAGTGCTCGCCACGCACGTCGGCTACCGGATGACCGAGGATGACCAGATCCGAAAGCATGTGATCATGCGCCTCATGTGCGATCTGGAGTTGGAGAAGAGGGACACGGAGGAGCGGTTTGGTATTGACTTTGATGAGTACTTCGCCGCGTCGCTCCTGCAACTTGAGCAATTTGCTGAGGATGGTTTGTTGACCCTGTCACCCGATCGGATCACCATCGTCGGCGCCGGGCGACTCCTGCTCCGTAATATTGCAATGTGTTTCGATGCCTATCTGGATTCCGTCGGCAAGAACAAGCCGGTTTTTTCGCGCACGGTATAGCGTTCGATCATCGGCATTCAGTGGTTCTGCCACCTTCCCCGTTGCGGTCACTTGATATTCACACCGGTGATGTCGATATTGCGACGTGCGGTTCCTCAGGCAGGTCGGTTGTCCTTTCAAGAAACTCCGTTTGCATGCACGTACACTTCCGTGATACCATCCTTCTCGTTGCATTCCTTTCTCTTGCAGGCTGCAAGAGCGACCGGGGAAAGGCTGTGACCAACTCCTTGATTCAAGAAGCGAAGCAGAAATTTGCACCGGACAGGCGGACGGTCGTCTTTGACGTCGACGGGCGGCTTGAAGGTCAACGTCTCATCCTTACCGGAGAGGTCCATGACGCGACACTCAAAGGCCAATTGATGAACTACTTGCGAGGTACCACGAAGTACGAGATTGTCGACAGTGTGACTGTGCTGCCACAGACCGGTCTTGGAGAGAAGACGTTCGGGGTGGTTACCGTCAGCGTTGCCAATATGCGCTCGAAGCCGGGACACTCTGCCGAGATGGCCTCGCAGGCGTTGCTCGGCACGCCGCTGAAGGTGCTGAAGAAACAACATGGCTGGTATTACGTGCAGACGCCAGACCAATATCTTGGATGGCTCGATGATGGCTTTGAGCTCATGGATCGAACGGGTTACGAGGCCTGGTCGCAATGTCCAAAGGTGATCGTCACAGCAGAATACGGTTTCACGCGCCAATCACCTGAGATCGAGAGTCAGGTGGTGAGCGACGTGGTGGCAGGGGATCTTCTTGGGATGGTCGGCGAATCACGGGGGCACTACAAGGTGCAATATCCGGATGGGCGGGAAGGGTTCCTTCCGAAAGACCATGCGCAGCCGTATCGCTTATGGCTCGCCGGGGTGCGAGAGACCCCCGAGAATGTTATCAGAACCGCGCGTCGTTTTTTGGGAGTCCCGTATCTCTGGGGCGGAACCTCTGCAAAAGGTTTTGATTGTTCGGGGTTCACGAAGACAGTATACTTTCTCAACGGCGTACTCCTTCCGCGCGATGCCAGTCAACAAGTCATGGTTGGGAGTATAATAGATACGGGTGCTGATATGGGGAATCTCAACACCGGTGACCTCCTGTTCTTTGGATCGAAAGCCACGCCGGAACAAGAGGCACGGGTGACTCATGTCGCTATTTATCTCGGCAGGAAGAAGTTCATCCACTCCTCCGGCGACGTCCGAATCAACAGCTTTGACCCATCCGACCCGGACTTCAGCGAATACCGGTTGGGGACGTTCCTTCACGCGAGGCGGATCATTGGCGCCGGGCCGAAGACGGGAATTCGCAGACTCAACGAGCTTCCGTTCTATCGGGGCCATGAACTCTGACCGCCGGACATTCCTGAAACAAACACTTGCTGCCGGGGCAGCCTTCGCGATTCCCATGCGCTTACATGGGAGGACCCTTTCCGGCACTACAACGATGATGGTGAACGACATGGAGCTCCGCTTTTATCCATACACACTCAAACTCAAGCACGTCTTCACGGTGGCAGCTATGTCCCGTTCCACCACCCCGGTGATGATGGTGGAAGTGGAGAAGGATGGCCTGATCGGTT
>JAERML010000031.1 GCA_016844425.1 Bacteroidota bacterium | reverse complement strand
AGGTTTGTTGACAGGCAGGTTCAACTGGTTAATTGTTGTGATATCATCTTTTCCTGCCGGATCGGACCGGTCGAGCCCGATGGGGTTCTCTGCAGTCACGAGTTTGATATCAGTCTTCCCAAAAATACCATCCGCTCCGGGATAATGAGCGTTCCACGCGAACTGTTCCGCCACCACCCGCACCACAGTTGATTCGTCCTCATCCGGCATCGCGTTCACCACGTTCGACCAGAGTGGAATTGCAAAGCCAACCAGAAGAACGCCTTCAAACACAGCGACACCAATCTCGAGATAACTCGAGAAATGAGACTTGACGCCAATGTAATCCGCCTTTGGATGCTTAGAATGTCGGAATCGCACTAAAGCGTAAAGATAGAACGCACCCCATCCAACAAACAACAAAAGCATCAGAACATGCACAAGCCCAATTGTCTCATCGACCTTGACGCCATGTGCGGAAGCATCTATTGGTAAACCAAGCCAGTTGCCCATGAGCAGAGGATCTCCTTCAAAGTACGTTAGTTCAAACGCTGAGTGAACATGCAGTGGAGCATTCGTGCTCGACGCCGCAAATACACAAAGAACGCAACAAAGCTCATCAGCACACCTCCGGTGATGCCCAGAAGGCTGAGGATAGCCATGTTCATGCCCTCGGTCATCGGAGAATCCGGCGCGCCATAGCAGCTCGGACAGGCTATTGCCGTTTGCATCCCGAACGTTACAACGAACGCAACCGCGATCAGAACAGCCATTCTGTGCGATCGCCTCATAGCATGCTCACATGCTTCAGTTTCCTACGGAACTTGATCCCGTAGAGAATGAGCCCGATGCCAACGACAAATGATGCCGCGCCGGCAAGAAGCTGCGCAACATCACCCGATCCTCGGTACGACTGCACCAACCAGGCGGAAAAGGCGAACGCCAGTAATGTCGACGCAGTGATAAAAACAACGTGAAATGCTTTAAGCGACATCACTTCACCGATATCGGGTCGAGGTAATGAGAAATGGGAAGGAACATCAACGCGATGAAAAATATCCCCGTAAGAATGAGTGTCGCGTAGATGACCTTCTTTTCTGAGATCAGATGCATGAAGTAGCTGGCCACAAGTGACGCTTTGATCGCAGCGACCACAAGTGCTACCGTTATGGCGGCCCGCACACTCAGATGGAGCGAGGAGATTGTCACCGTAACGATGGTCAATACCATGAGGGCAACAAACACCATGATGTAGACACGTACCTGCTTCTTAATATCACCCGTGTGCGTGGAATCCATCCTGCCTCCTATAATAGGTAAAGTACGGGAAAGAGGAAAATCCAGACGAGGTCAACAAAGTGCCAATACAATCCCGCAACTTCCACCCGATTGGTGAAACGTATCGGCTCCGTCTTCCACATCTTCGCTCCAGGTCCCCACAAGTACGCGTTCACGATAATGCCTCCTATCACGTGTAACCCATGCAGACCGGTGATAGTGAAGTAAATCGCAAGAAATGTGCTCTCGCTTGGATAGAGGTGGTGCGAGAATTTTGCCCCATATTCGAACCCCTTGACAATAAGAAAGCCGAACGCCAACAGGATCGTGAGCCCCATATAGCGCTTGTACTTTCCGAAGTCCTTCATCATCAAGGACGCCCACGACATCACCATGGTGACGCTCGAACTGATGAGGATGACAGTGTTGAGCGTAGCAAGTGGAATGTTGAGAATCTCATATCCGTGCGGCCATGTTGGGGCTCCCACCCGCAGGAGGACATATGACGAGAAGAGTGCTCCAAAGAGCATCACTTCTGAAGCGAGGAACAACCAGATACCCAGCTTCGCATTGTACAACCCGGTATCGGGACGGGCGGTATCGGTGTACGGAATGTGCATCATCCCTCCGGTTATTGACTGTTCTGTGGTGAGAAATCTTTCGCCTGACCCGGCACACTGTATTCATACGGACCACGGTACACCCGGGGCACGTGGGCAAAGTTCCCATGAGCAAGAGGCGGCGAGGTTGTGGCGGCCCACTCCAGCGTCGTTGCCTCCCACGGATTGTCGTTTACCTTCGCTCCCTTCTTGAAGCTCAGAAAGAAATTGATGATGAATGGAATCTGAGCGAGGCCGAGCACCCATGCCGCAATGGACATGACCTCATTCAAGTACAGAACACCGTGGGCATGAGCGTATTGTTGTCCGCCATCGTACAATCTTCGGGACACGCCTGCCAATCCCTGAACGAACATCGGCATGAAGATGAAGTTCAGTGCAATGAATGATCCCCAGAAATGGAGCTTCCCGAGCCTATCGCTCATCCTCCTCCCCGTTACCTTCGGATACCAGTAATAAACACCGGCAAAGAGGGCCATCAACGTACCGGGGGCAACCACATAGTGAAAGTGTCCGATCACGTAATAGGTGTCATGCAACGCAATATCGGTAATGTTGAATCCCAGAGGGAGACCGGTAAGTCCACCGATACCGAACATCGGCAAGAAGGCGAGCGCGAAAAGCATCGGGGTCGTGAACCGAATCGAGCCACCCCAGAGAGAAAGAAACAACGCTGTCAACACGACCACTGATGGAATGGAGATAATCATCGTGGTCGTTTGGAAGAATGTACTGATTGATGTCCCCATACCGGTAAGGAACATGTGATGGGCCCACACAATAAACGACATGAACCCGAGGAAGATGATCGCATAGACCATCGACTTGTATCCCCACAGCGGCTTGCGGGAGTTGTTTGCAATGACCTCAGCAACGATACCCATCGCGGGGAGAATCAACACATATACTTCCGGGTGAGCAAGAAACCAGAATAAGTGTTGCCAGAGAAGTGGACTGCCGCCCCCACTAATGTCTAACGGCACACCGCTCACCACAAGCCCACTCGGCATGAAGAAGCTCGTCCCCGCAAGACGATCCATCAACTGAAGTACTCCTGCCGCTTCCAGGGGCGGAAAAGCAAGAAGCAGAAGGAACGACGTCACAAGCTGCGCCCAGACAAAAAACGGGAGGCGCATGAACGAAAGCCCTTCAGCACGGAGCTGGAATATTGTTACAATGAAATTGATCGAGCCAAGAAGTGATGACGTAATCAGCAGAACCATTCCAAAAAGCCACAACGTTTGCCCTGTGGTGGCAATGACCGAAAGAGGAGCATATGATGTCCATCCGGAATTAGCTGCCCCTCCCGGCACCCAGAAACTTACCAACATTACCACACCGCCCAGGAAGTAGACCCAATAGCTCATCATGTTCAGCTTGGGAAACGCCATGTCTGGCGCACCGATCTGCAGCGGCACAACATAGTTGCCAAACGCACCAACTGCGAGCGGCACCACACAAGGAACACCATAATGGTCCCGTGCATCGCGCCAAGCTGGTTGTAGAACTCCGGCAGCATCACTCCATCCGGCATCCTGTCCGGGCCAAATAACGACCCAAGAAACGGAAGCGCTTCACCGGGATAGGCAAGCTGCCATCGCATAAGCATCATCAGACAGAAGCCAAAGAACAGAAATATCAGTGAGGTAATGCCGTATTGCACACCGATGACCTTATGGTCCGTGGAAAACACATACTTCCTCCAGAACCCGGGTTCATGATAACCGCTGCCGTGCACGTGGGCCGTGGCAACGTGTTCTTTTGATCCGTGAGCCAATGTGATTCCTTTCGAGTGAGAGGGCCTGACTACTTCGCCGCGAATTTAAAATCTGCCGTCACCGCTCCCGTTGCCGCAACCTTCACCTTCATGGTTTGCGTACCATACTTCTCGTGCCATGCCTCGATAGTGTAATCGCCTGCGGGAAGTTTCTTCAGACTGAATGTTCCATCACTCCCCGTCACAGCAAAGAACGGATGGTTGAACACGCCGATCCATGCGTTCATCCACGTGTGGACTTCACACTTTACCTTGAACGATTCAGGCTTCTCGAATTTCTTGGTAAGCACCATTCCCTTCTTGGGCTGCGCGACATTGAACTGCGGGTTATCTTTTGACAAGGAATGGACATTGTGGAGGGTCGGATCGCTGTTTTTAACAACAAGTTCCTGTCCCGTTTGAATACCCAGCACATGCGGTGTGTACACGCAGCCAACTTGATCGAACTCCACTTTCTGTCCTGGAGCGTCAAATTTCCTGCTCCCCAGGCCTTCCTTTACATAGATCATGACGTTCATCAGCGTGCCGTTAGAATTGACAACAACTTGCTCACTGGTGACCGGATTTTTATGGGCCTTCATGCATGCCGGGTCGGCATTCATTTTCAATCGAGTGGCCTTCGGTGCAGCACCGTCGAATGACACTTTTCCGGTCACATCGCCGGCCATGGACTGTCCCACGATGCACAGGCCGAGGACAGCCGCTTTCAGAAGATGTCTGGTATACATTACCGTACCTCCAATGTATGGAATGAGAATGAACGATTAATATCCTTTATCGAGCGCTGACAACAGGCCGAGCCGGTTGTCCGATACTGATGAGGTAGTCCCGCACAGCCTCCATTTGTTTCCGCGCACTGCCATCAAGGACGTCCGGCAATGGCGATTGTCCATCCGGCCAGAAGGTCGGCATGCGCGTACCCTCTTGTAACTTGTTTGGATCGGCTAGCCACTCCACAATCCACTCCGGCTTGAGGCGACCGCGTCCCTTCGTCAGCACAGGGGCAAGATCCGCTGTGCTTCCTTCGCCCGGTCGGGCAACAACATTCCCCGATGGGTGGCACTTCAAACACTGGAAATCCTCAAAGATTGTCCTTCCGACTGGCAGCAATGCCGGATCCGGACGGACCGCTGCGTAATCCCGAAGTTCCAGTTCCTGATTGCTGAGACCAAGGAAATACTTCGTCAGCTTATTGATCTCGTCATCTGAGAAATTGAATGTCGGCATCCTCGTCGGTATCCACGGTCTGATGGAATTTGGTTGCCCCGCAACCGACGGGTTCTGGAGGAAATCATGCAGCCAGGGTTCCTGTACCTTCTTTCCTTCACCTGTAATGATTGGAGGAATAAACGCTGCCTCCTCGATGTTGGCAGAGATGTGGCTGCCGGACTTCTCCAGTTGATGACACTGCTGGCAGTTGTACATGATCGCGAGGCGGCGGCCGGACTCGATGTTCTGTTGTTTCTTGTCGAATGCCTGAACATACTTCCTGTCCGGCTCGTCCTTGGTTTCAGAGAGGAGGAACATCCGGAGAAGCTTGATCTCTTCTTCCGAAAATGCAAACACCGGCATTTTCTGCGCGATACGTTCGGTCTGGAAGGCCCGGGAGTTCTTCAGCTTGTTGAACACCCAGTCGTCCCATGTATGGTGCACGTCTGTGTCACCAAAATCCATTTCCTCCACTTTCTTCCGCCCAAAATTGGAGAGCGACACACTGACCCGCCCCTCCTTCTCCATACCCTGAATGACATGGCACCCATTGCAGCCATATTCTCGAATCAAGCCTTCCCCCTTCTTGATCGCGATGGGAGATTCGAGGTTGAGCGTGACTGGTTCCATCGGCCGCTCGTCGTGTAGCGTCATCAGGTACGCCGTTATGTCTCTTGCTTCACCCTCCGTAAGGCGGAGGCTTGGCATCTTCGTGGTGGGATTGTAATGACGAGGATTCCTGATCCAGTCGTACACCCAGTCGGGAGATACCTTGCTCCCCACGCGGTTCAACTCGGGGGCGATATCGTAACTCGTTCCCCGCGCCTCGCGGACTTTCAGATTCTCTCCCACAACATGACATCCCTGACATCCAGCTGTCTCCACCAATTGTTTTCCCCGCTGGGCGTTTCCACCCAGGTATGCACTCTTTGGATAGGCAAACTGATTCTTGGAGGAAATGTCGAGGAGGTATGCTGTCACTGCCTCGGCCTGCTCGTCCGAGAACTTGAAGTCCGGCATCCGCGTGTGCGGGTTGTAGTCCTTTGGGTTCCGGGCCCAGCGGAATACCCACTGCGGATTCGTCTTATAGCCAATCCTGTTTAGTTCCGGACCAATCTTCGCGAGGTCCGTGTACCCTTTGATCTCGTGGCAGCCATGGCACCCCGATTCAATCATTAAGCGCTTTGCCTTTGTGAAGACAGGGGTGGCGTCGAGCACACTCTGGTTCTCATGACACTCATTGCAGGATGCGTACACATCAACACCCTTGAGAAGAGGATTCTCCCAATGATGATCCTCGTCGCCGTGGGCCATGCCTGCCGTTAACGCTGCGCCTTGTCCCCGATGGCAGGGGGTGCACCCGTAGACTTCCGGGCTATGTTTTGCAAGGAGCTCCGGGAGTGGATGCTTCTTGTATGGCTGCGGCGCGTCCTCCATCGTCTCTTCATTCCACGCAAGATGGCACGTCTGACATCTGTCGACACGTGCCTTCGGATCGTTGAAGGGGTTTCTGTCATAATCAAGCATCATTACTTGTTTGATCTCGATGGGAGCCGACGAGAGACTCTTCAACTTGGTCTCCCATTTCTCAATACCCTTACGGAGATCGGTGATTTTGTTCTGGACGTTGCGAACGTTCTGTCGGTACTCGCTCAAAATCACGAGGAGGCTGTCTCGTGATGCTTCCAACCGCCTGACGTCGACCTGGTGTGCTGCCATCTCCGCTTCGTTTTCTTCGAGCTTCTTCTTCTCTGCAAGATCCTCCCGCCCTTCTTTCAACGACCTCTTGTAAAAATAGTACGCTTCATCGCCGCGGCTCTTTGCAAACTGGTACTCACGAGTGGCATCCACGAGCTGTTCAAGAACGTTGTTATACCCGGCAAATACCGACCCGTATCGCTCCCCTTTCATGGAATCCTGGGCGACCTGCAACTGGGCGCGCAGATCGATATAGGAAGCAGAATCAAAATCTGCCGCTGCCTGGTCAATGCGTTCCTGGATCCTCGTCGTCGCCAGCCGATAGTATTCCTTCTGTTGTTCCTTCCACGGACGACGCGTCGCGACTTCATCCACGACAGCCCACATCGTCCCGAGGAACAATAAACCTGAAAAGACGAGATAGTATGTGCTGTAGTTCCGCGCTTCGATCGGTACTTGTTTACGTTTCTCAAACACGAGCAAACTCCTTCCCGACATATTGCCATCCGGGTGGCTTCGTGACGAGGTTAAAGGCCGCGGAGAAATCCAACGTGTGCATCGCTATATATTGAACCAGGGAGTGACGAGGATGTATTTGATGTTCAATGCGAGGCGAAGGATTACCTTGATGGGGACTGCCATCATGGTCATGAAAAGGAATGCAGTGACACTGTACCGGACCGGCCCCAATTTCTGGATGATCTCCGTCTTCCTCTTCCAGAGGTAGAAGCCGACCGCCAGACTGTACCAGAGGAGAATCGTCGCCGCCCCGATTGCCATGGCCAGAGGATTCAGCGAGTCGTCCACAAGACGCGTGGGGACACCGAAGAACAGTTCGGTGAAGTCAATGTTGGTCAGCGCCACGACACGGTGCGTGTCCCAGTATTCCCACGGGAAGAAGAGGTTCCACCCCGGTCCGCGGAAAAATGTCCCGATTACAATCAGCGATACCCACATCACAAGGAAACCGAAATGAAATGTGAGGATGGCAAACTTTCGTTCTTTGAATGTGTAGTACCCGTTCCCTTTGGGGTTGATGTCGATATATGGAATCGCACAGAGGCCAAGGATGATGAGAGTGGGGATCACCACACCTGCAATCCATGGGTCAAAGTAGACGAGGATTTCCTGCAGTCCGAGAAAATACCAGGGAGCCTTGGAAGGATTTGGAGTCAGCGCAGGGTTTGCCGGTTCTTCCAACGGTGCGTTGAGGCCGATGGACCAGACCGTCAGTATGGCCATCACGAGGAGCGCGGCCAGAAACTCTACCTTCACCAGATAGGGCCATACCTGAACCTTGTCAGCCATCGTCGCCTCTTCCGAGGAGCCCATCCGATCATTCTTCAATCCCTTCTTCGTGGCAAACCACGTATAGAACACGGTCAGAAGAAGCATGAGGACAATCGGAATGTTGTCCGGCTTCGAGATTATTTTCAGCAGATATTCCATATCCTATCAGGAAGCTAGAATTGTTTAGCGTTCACATCAGGTCCGGAGATGCCGCCATCTTTCCTGATTCTCCAGAAGTGGACGATCATGAGCACGGCGCCGACAAGCGGCAGGAAGATGCAATGCAATACATAGAACCGCAACAGTGTTGGCGGACCGACCTGCGTTCCACCGAGCAATACAAACCGGACGTCGTTATCGATGCGCATCCCGAGTTCGGGACCAAAGGGTCCTTCATGTCCGAGCAGGGGTGTCGCACGTGCCATGTTCGTCCCCACGGTCACAGCCCAGATCGCAAGCTGATCCCACGGCAGAAGATAGCCGGTGAAGCTGAGGAACAATGTGAGTGTCAGAAGAATGACGCCGATAACCCAGTTAAACTGTCGAGGTGGTTTATATGAACCAGTGAGGAAGACGCGGAACATGTGAAGCATTACGGTGATGACCATTGCGTGCGCGGCCCAGCGGTGCATATTGCGCATCAAAGGACCGAACGCCACGTCGTTCATCAGGTACTTCATATCATCGTACGCGTACTCCGCCGCCGGACGGTAGTAGAACATCAGGATCACGCCGGTGACGGTCAGGACGATAAAGAGGAGGAACGTAATGCCACCCATTCCCCATGTGAAGCCGACGTTGGTGGCATGGCGGGTGATTCGAATAGGATGGAGGTGCAGGAAAACGTTGTCCACGATCTGCAGCGCACGGTTCCGCTGTGTATCCTGATAGTTGTGACGGAAGATGGACTTGTAGATGTCCGTCTTCTGCATCTTCTCCTTCAACTGGTCAAGAATTCCGAGCATGCGAGACCTTATGCGTTGGTGAGGCTTAGCTGTACTTCAGAAATGCGTCCGGTTTGGACCACTCTTGCTTTTCGTAGAGGAACTTGACGTTCCGGTCAACGAGAATCTGCCCGTCGTCCGAAAGCGCAATTTTCAAACGCTCAAGAGGTCGGGGTGTCGGCCCTTCGAAATTGATCCCGTCCTTATGATATCCGCTCCCGTGACAGGGACATTTGAACTTGTTGTCCGAAGGTGCCCACCTCGGTGTGCATCCCAGATGAGTGCAAATTGCCGCCAGGGCGTAGAAGCCCTCCTGCTCACGGACAATCCACACGCGAAACTCATCCTTGTACTTCTCGTTTACCTCCCCGATGATGTAATCTTCTGGGTACCCAGCCTTGAATGCCGACGGCGCTTCATAGAGAACACGGGGAACCATCAGTCGGATCGCACCAATCGTTGCAGTGGCGAGAAAACTCATGAACGCAAACCAGCCTGCCACATTCAGGAAGTTTTTCCGGCTCATCCGCCAGATGCCCTGATCGTTCTCCGGCGGCTTGGCGCTACCGGACGTGGAACACCAGCAACCGGTGATGGAGTTGCAGGAGAAGATGGTGGTGGAGTCGCGACCGCAGGTCGAGCCGGTGGTGCGGCACTTGCGGGTCTTGCACTCGAGGATAGTGGAGGAAGCGGTGGACGTGAGCCTGCCGGACGGGCAGATGAAGTCAATGGAGGCAGAGGCTTTCGGGCAGGAGGTGTTACAGGAGCGCCCTCCTTTGTCTCGGGCTGACCGGGGTTCTGCGGGGGTGTGCTCTCCTGCTCGTTGACCATGATTATGCCCTTGTCAAATAGCCGCAGCTATTCGCTTTAATCTGAGTATCTGAATGAAATGTTGGTTGAATAGTTCTGGACGCGAACGGAAACAGCGTTGGAGCAACGAAACGTACTGCGGCAACAACTTGGCCTGATGACGGGGTAACCCTAATGGACATTTAAGAGTACGTTAAAGCTTGATCAATGTCTAAGGAACAGTAACAAACCCGGGAGAAAGCCCGGGTTGAGGTTGATGTGCGCTTGAGATTTGCGCCTGTAAACCTCTATCAAGATAACAAAGGAGGAAAAGAAAGTCAACAACAGCAATGGAAATTAATCTCTCTTCCATCGTATGATCTCCGAGGTCAGTTTGATTCTCCGTTCGCAGGAACGTCACCCTGAGCGGAGTCGAAGGGTGAAAAGCGCCCACTCGACAGGCTTCGACTTCGCTCAGCCTGACTCAGATTTGAAACTGACCCACTACCGTCGTTTCTCGTTTCTTGCTTCTCCCTCCCCAATCTGTTATATTGGCGTCGAGTTTAGCTTCTTCATCCCTTCCACATCCCACAGATCAACGCGCACAGTGAAGCCCGTAGAAGACCAGATCGCCACACTCGTCCCGATGGAATGGGTTGACTACCGACAACTCCCTTTGTCCGCCGGGGGATTTTCGGAGTTGTTCTTCGATTATGTGCACGACTTTAAACAGGTCGAACGGTTCTTTCCGCACAGCTTTCGGGATGGACAGGCGTTCCCCAAGGTCATGCAGGCAATCGATGAACATTCCATCGACCGTGAGACGCTCCAGCAAGTACTGACCGAGCAGAATACAGC
>JAERML010000201.1 GCA_016844425.1 Bacteroidota bacterium | reverse complement strand
AGAATGGGGGTGAGGAAGTTCCTGAACGCCGTCGTCTCTTCAAACTGGTTTCCGTGTTCGACATAGAGGAGACCGGGGACATAATAGAACCACGGCAAAAATTTGACCTGTTCCCGGGCGATCTTCCCGTTCGTCCGTTCCGCGAAGCGCTGTAGACGGAGGAAGATCCGTTCCTGTACCTTCGGCCAATGGATCTGGATGTCGTGGTTCCCCTTCAGGATCCGAAGATTGTTGCCGGCCGCCAGAAAATCGGCCAGCGCCTGGAACATCCCCTCATGCCCGTCCATGATCTGCTCGATCTGAAATTCACAGCACGCTTCCGAGCATTGCAGACCGTAGGCCCGGTCGATTTCCTCCACCGGGATCTGATACTCCTCCCGCTCCTCCACCGTCGGGAAGACAAGCACCTGAAGAAAATCAAACAGATCCCCGTTGATGATCAACGTGGTGGGAGACCGTGTGGCGTGCGCTGCAAGGAAATCCCGGAATGTATCATCCCAGAAGAAGTCCTCCGTCGGTGACCACCGCCCGCTTACCTGATCCTTCCCGCTCGTCACATGAAAGTCGGACACAACAAGGAATCGCCTGCCTGCCGATGGCGCTGCGCTCTTCACGACACGATAACTCCCCGCACGAACCGTGCGACCAGGGTGAGACCGAGCTTTGAAAGCACCGGATAGAGACCATCCATCAGGCTCCACCCTACGATGTACGCGTCGTTGCCGGGAATGCCGAAGAACGAATCCATTTCCCATGTCCCCAGCACGATATGCTCAATCAGTTTTACAACGAGACTGAAGACCGCGAACAGTACAAACTGCTCGTAAAAGGGTTTCCGGTAGCAGCCGGCGTAAAGGAACCCGAGACAGAACCCGATCCATACAAACGTGTGCATAAAGTTGTTCAACCACGGGAGGAAGCTCATGATTCCAAGAAGATGGAAAACATAGTTCCCGACGAAAACTCCCACCGACCAGCCGAAGTACAGAATCCAGTAGGTCCTGCGGAAATTGAGCTCAACGCACGGGTGAGCATGTTGCATCACCACAAACAGCGCAGCATAGAAGGTGAGCACGAGAAGATACTGGGTAATGCCGTTTCCTGGTCCCAGAACTTGGTCCATCGCCGAAGCCTCCTAGGATTGCGTGATCGTCTGCCGGGCGCCTTCTCCCCGGCGTTGCTAAAGGTTGTTCCTCTGTTGCGCCACGAATGGTGCCGCGTAGTGGGCAAGCGCCATGACCGTCAACTGCGGGTTGACCCCGATGCTGCCTGGAAACACACTTGCATCGCAGACAAACAGGTTGTCGTAACCGTACACTTTGAACTCATCGTTCACCACACCGAGCTTCGGGTCCCTGCTCATGACGTTGCCCCCCTGCGGATGCCCAGTGCCGAGCGTGATGTCGCTGGAATCGCGGACCCACTCCCTGATCTTCTGGAGATCGCTCTTCGTGTGGCACTCGTGGTACGTAAATGTATTCGGGATGACGCACTCAGCCCCGGCTTCAAGGAAGATCTCGCCTGAAAGGATCAGACCCTCCATCAGTTTGTCCAGATCGTTTCTCGTAGGCTTGTATCGTACTTCACGGCCCGTCAATCCGGCACGGCGGACTTCGCCATTGGACTCCGTCCCGACCAGCACTCCCGTGCAACTCATTCGTTCGTACCGCCGCATGTTGTTGTAGTGGTCTTCGAACCATCCCGGCATGGTAAGCGCCTGCGCCACCGGGGGATTAAACCACGTTTCGATGATATACCCCCGGGATGGCGAGAGACGAAGGTAGTGTGAAATCTGAAGCCCATCGTAGGAGCGGACAGGGTCTTTGAACACCGCAGTGATCGGTGACCCCATGTTGAACGAGAGATGCTTTCCGACCTTCTTCCCACATATGCCGGACCGGAGGAGCAGGATGCTGGATGAAACCGCACCCGCCGCTACGACGATCGTCTTCCCCCGTACATCGATTCTTCGCCCGTCCCCCAGCCTGCAGATCACGGAGGTAATCGTTCTGCCGTTCCCTTTCAGTTTCTCGGCTTCACATCCCGCGATGATCGTCAACGCGTCGCGGCCATACTTCTTCTGGATGGCAGGGAGAACTGT
The DNA here is from genome assembly GCA_016844425.1 of Bacteroidota bacterium. The sequence goes on along the minus strand of JAERML010000201.1, from coordinate 1,736 downwards.
GTCCAGCATCGAGAGTTTCTTACCGTATGGGCATCCGATGTTGCAATACCCGCATCCAAGGCAGCCGTGAATGTTCGCCTCCACCACGTCCATCTTGCTGGGTGACTTCTGGAGGTTCAGTCGTGCAATCCCGTCGGTGAAGAACTTTGCGCCTTTGTTCAGGTTCCGGTGGTCTTGCGGTTCAACACCGACCATCGCCCGGACATCGATCAACGATTGAAAGAACCTCTTGTCGTCAAGACCCGCGTCTAACGTGGCGGGATTGTTCCATCGGTCGATGACTTCGGTGGGAGGGTCAAAACAGACTGCGTTGTTGACAACGGTTGTTCCTCCGACGCAGCTTCCTTGCAGCACCTGGAATCTGAAATCACTGCTGAGCTGCAGGGCGCCATCGGCGTACAGACGGGAGAGCATATCCACTTCGTTTTCAGAAAACTGGCTCGGGTCCACAAAGTCTCCCCGCTCCACCATGAGAACCCTCCGACCCGATTTCACCACTTCGTGTGCCAACACGGAGGCCGCCGCACCAGACCCGACGATCACTACGTCTCCTTCCACCTCTTCTCCCACGATGTCTGAAGAGGTTCGCACGTACAGGGAAGAACGCTCGGGCGGAGGGCTCTCCTTCAGCCGACGCGGTGTGTCTTCACGTTCCGAGAAGCGAGTGTATCCGACGGAAGCAAACGTGTCGGGATCGTTGTAGTATCCAAGATAGGAAAGCTGCTTGGAAATACGGATCATCACCTGTGTAATCATCCGCCAGACCGGAGGAATCAGACGGAGCGTAACGTCTTGATAGAAGCGCTTCCTGATGAACGCAAGCCGATCGCTGGCGTTGATGTACGAAAGAGGCGGCTTGAGGGAGAGGAGAGGATAAATCTGCATGCCCGAGAGAACCAGCTTCATCTGCCACTTGGTTTTACCGCGGAAACTGTCCAGGTACGTATCAACATTCCGGGCAACCTTTTCCGGACTTAGGACTTCACCCTCTCCGGCAATGACAACCTCCGCAATTGCCGTCAGGGAACGGAACTGCATCGGCGAAAGATACTTGAGATTGTAGCAAGCCCTTTCGGCTGATTTGTAAAACCAGATGAGCAAGAGGATGATGAGCCCGTCCAATACCATAGACCCAACAAGGACAGTGGTGATGGGAACATCGAGTCCCACGACCGGGTCGGCAGTATTCCCCCACAAAAGGACGCACGCTGTCGCCACTTCCGAAATCACGTGCCCCCAGATGACCAGCACCACCAAGAGCCTGTACTCCCGGACGTCAGCGGACGCAAAGAAGGCCAGAAGTGCTAGGACCCCTATCTTGACGACGGAGTTGGTGACAAACGGAAGATTGACGTAGAATGATTGCAGCGGCCCACCAAGTGCCGGGAGTAAGTACCCCAAAACGGCGAGTCCGAACACAAAGGCCAGGATTCTGAGAAGAACCGAGAGCCTCCGTTCTTGTGGCGTGTGCATTGCGTTTGCCTCCTCGTGTGAAGATGAACGCCTGCGAGAGTACCTGTTTTAGTGGGAACGGGAACCCCCGTCGTGGGAATCAGCGACGGGTGTGCGATTTTTCACGGACTAATGTACGTAGAGACGTTGCGTTACGCAATACCGCGTTCGCGGCATATTGGCGGGAGAAGGAAGAAGGAGAGAGTGTAGAGAATGTGGTAGCCTGCCGACAGAGACCAAAAGAGGATATTGGTGATCGTGGAGGGCGACCCACCTTCAGGAGA
>JAERML010000200.1 GCA_016844425.1 Bacteroidota bacterium | reverse complement strand
AGGCCACGTGTGAAGAGAAACCGGGAAAGTTCCGGTACGGTTTTCCCGCGCGTCAGGGAGAGAAATGCACCTGTCCCGGCCAGAAAAACAAAGGAGGGTGCGCAGAAGTGAGTGACCCATCGCGTCATGTAAAGAAGGATGTTCGTCTGAGTCAGATCGAGAGGATAAAAACGCACATCGGTGAAGTAGTCACGAACATGATCGAGCGCCATCAATACCATCACCACTCCGCGCAAGAGATCAACCGAATCCAGGCGTTCGGGTTTTGCGGCCATCGTACCTGGTGTTGTTGCCTCGCCAGCCGGTGGACGGGCTGCTTTCATGCATCCTCCTCGCGCGATGTGAATGAACGGACCCAGAACGACTTTCGTAGGGAGCGGTCCTTTACGCGGCCAGGACGACGATCCGAGTTGAGGGCTCCAGTCTGAAGATTGGTGCGGGAAGAGTACGGAGATAATCGTGAAGAATCAAGGCAGGGATAGAAGGTGAAAGCCGGACTCCGCTGGTCGGGCGGTATCCGGCTTTCAGAGAGGGAGGATGGTACTGGTCACCGTATTAGACATCTGGTTCACCCAAAGGGTTGACCGGAACAACCTGATTCAAGAATAAATAGTATTCCTTACTTCTTAGCCCGCCTGTCAAGCGTTTCCCTGATTTTCCTGAGAAAGTCCGTCGGCTCATACGGTTTTTGCACTATCTCGTGTACTCCTTCCCGAAGGAGCGCTGAGCGGATCCCCGGCTCGATATAGCCACTCGCGAGAATCACACTCACTCGAGGGTTTGTCGCTTTGAGCTTGTGGAATACCGCATCCCCGGAGAGCTTCGGGAGACCGATATCCGAAACAACCAGGGCAATACGATCCCGCGATTCCTCATACCGTTGAACGGCCTCATCCCCATCCGAGGCAACTATAACTTTGTAACCGTGTGTCTCAAGGAGTGTACGCGCAAGTTCACGAAGCATCTCTTCATCCTCAACGAGCAGGATGGTCTCATTTCCTCCCGCAACTGCGTCCAGAACAGTTGTCTCCCCGTTTGAAGGTTGGATTGATGCCGCCGGAAGTGGGAAAAAAATCTTGAACGTTGTCCCCGTCCCCACTTCGCTTTCCAGATCGATGAACCCGTGATGGCTTTGCATGATGCCAAACACCACGGCCAGCCCAAGCCCGGTCCCCTTTCCCTTGTCCTTTGTCGTGAAGAACGGCTCAAACACCCGTTGCCGCGTCGCCTCCTCCATTCCGGTCCCGGATCGTGATAGTCCCTCCGTCCGGCATTGCGTCCCGCGCATTGACGCACAGGTTCAGGAGCGTCTGATGCAATTGTGTCCGGTCCGCCTCGATAATGCAGAGAGGCTGATCGAAATGAACCAAAAGAACAATCGTCTTCGGAAACGTCTCTTCCAACATTCTTTGCAGTTCGGTGATCGTCTCGTTCACGTTCACCTGTTCGAACGCGACATCAGTTTTCCGCGCGAAGGTCAGAATCTGGCGGACGAGCCCCGCGCCCCGGTGGACTGCGCTCTCAATCGATCCGATACTCTTTTCCATCCTCTGCGGATCGTCGACCACACGCCGCAGGAGCGTACTGTGCCCGAGGATGATGCCGAGGATGTTGTTGAAATCGTGCGCGACGCCCCCGGCCAGTGTTCCGATGCTTTCCAGCTTCTGCGCTTGGCGGAACTGCTGTTCCAGAGATTTCCTTTCAGTGATGTCCTCCTTCACCGCGAGGAAATGAGTGATGGCACCTGATTCATCTTTGATCGGAGATAGTGAGGCGAACTCCCAATACAACTCCCCGTTTTTTTTCTTGTTGAGGAACTCACCGCGCCATTCCTTTCCAGCAGTAATCGTTGCCCACAGACGAGCATACTCCTCCGGTGTCTGGTTGCCCGACTTCAATATGCGCGGGTTCTTCCCAATGGTCTCGGCATACGAGTAGCCCGTCACTTGTGTGAACCGTGGATTGACATACTCAATCGCGCCCTTGGTGTCGGTAATGATAATAGAGACCGGACTCTGCTCAACGGCACTCGACAATTGTCGCAGTTTCTCTTGAGCGCGCTTCCAATCGGTGATGTCTCGATTGATGATCTGGATCGCCTTCCGGCCCGTGTATTCAATAACCGACGCGCTGACAAGCATGTCGATTGGTGTGCCGTCCTTTCGGAGGTGGACCGTCTCAAAATTATGGAGGTCGCTCCCGCGCAGGAGTTCCTGAATCTGCTGCTCACCTCTTGCGACATCCTTCGTGATTTTCTTCAGGCTCATGCCTACGAGTTCCTGCCTTGAGAACCCATAGATCTCGCATGCTTTCCCGTTCGCTTCCAGGATGATCTCATCCACAGGCTCGAAGATGATGATAGCATCGTTTGCGCTCTCGAACAGGTTCCTGTACTCAATCACCGACCTCTGGAGTTGCTCCTCCGCACGACGTCTCTCGGTGATATCCTGAATCACACCAATCATTCGAACCGGACTGCCGGCTTCGTCATAGGTTAACTCACCCCGTCCCCACAACCATCGAACGGCGCCATCCTTTGGTCTGACGATCTTGTATTCCTTGTTGAATGGACGCCTCGTTGCAACAACATCTTGAAGGAAATACTGCAACATCTCTTCCCGTTGGTCGGGATGCACAATGGCATTCCATGTTGTCACCGACTTCTCCGCGTCGCGCTCGATCCCGAATATCTCGTCAAGAATCTCCGAGGAAGTCCATTGTTCTCTCCGAATGTCCAGATCGTACGATCCGACACGGCCGACCCGTTGAGATTCTCTCAACCAAAACTCGCGCGCCCTCAGCTCTTTCTCTGCCCGCTTGCGCTCGGTAATATTTTGCACAAACCCCTCGTAGTACCGGACCGACCCTGTTACATCCCTCACACTCCTCGCATTCTCTGACACCCAGATCTTGGTGCCATCCCTGCACACCAGTTCTGTTTCAAATCCCCCCACAAATCCTTCTGTTGTAAGACGCTCCTTGAGCTTTGCTCGATCTTCCGGGTTGCCGTAGAGTTGTTGCTCAATCGACGTTATGCTCGTCATCAGATCTTCCGGATCCCGGTACCCGAGGATGCGGGCAAATGTCAAGTTCACCGCGACAAACTTACCATCGGGCGTACTCTGATAGATGCCTTCACCGGCACTATCAAACATGCTTCGATACTTCTCTTCCGTGTTCCGAAGCTCCTCCTCCGCCCGTTTGCGCTCGTCAATGTCTCTGAGGATGTTGGTGGCTTTCAGAAACGTGCCGCTCGAATCAAATTCGTAATGGGTTATTTGTTCAATCCAGAATTTGCGGCCTTGTTTCGTTTGAACCAAAAACTCCATCGACATGTCGGTACGCTTCTCGTCAACCCATCGCTTGTACGATGCCTTGACATCCTGACGATGCTCCTCAGCGACAAGGCGGAGTGAGACCGTCCCAATAAGCTCTTCTTCAGCATAACCGCAAATCAGAACAAGACCGGGATTGCAGTAGGTGAACGCCGCATGTCGGTCTGCTTCATAATATGCCTGCGTGAGGTTCTCGACAACGGAACGATACCGTTTCTCATTCTCTCGCAGTGCTTCCTCCGCCCGTTTGCGCTCGCTGATATCCTCCAGGAGCCCCAGCATGCACGGCTCGCCGGAAATATCGATGATCTCGAACGATGCAAGAACGTCCAGGTGTTCGTTCTTCTTCGTCCTGAGAACTATCTCTTCACTGTGGACTGAGCGTTCGGCCTTCAGCTTGTTCATCGTCTGTGTTCTTGCCACAGTATCAGCCCATATATCAAGCTCCACACCCGTGCGGCCAATAACTTCCTCCCTGCTAAAACCCATCAATCGCGTGAAGCTCTCGTTTACGTCAATGAATCTTCCATCGCTCAGGCGTCCGATCCCGATTGCGATCGGGCTGGCATGGAACACTTTCGAGAATCGCTCCTCCGTTCTCGCAAGCAACTCCACTGCGCGCCTTCGCTCCGTGATATCGCGTAGCATGCCAATGACGTAAAGAGGTTTCCCGTCGTCATTCCGCACGACAGAAACTGTCACGCCTCCCCAAATGATCCGGCCGTCCTTTCGGACATACCGCTTGTCCAGTTGATACACAAGTCTCTTACCCGTGATCAACTCATGAAACAGTTTCCGCTCTTCCTCCCGGTCGTCCGGATGAACCAGGTCCGACAACTCCATGCCGCGGAGTTCCTCATTCGTATACCCCAATGTTGCCTGATAGGCAAGATTGCTCTCCATCGGGCGAGCTTTCTCATCGACGAGCACGATGCCGATACCGGCGTTCTCGTACATTGCCCGGAACCGCGCCTCGCTCTCGCGGAGTTCGGTCTCAGCCTGACGCCGTTGATTCTCCTGCTCGATGGCTCGAATGGCAAACGCAATATCCATCGCAATTTCTTCGAGGAGTACAACTTCCTCTGAATTGAAGAACCCGACTTCCGGCGCGTACAACACAAGGACACCGACGGGCTCATCGCCTTGAAGGAGTGGAAACGCCGCCGCGGAATGATACCCCCGCTGCAGAGCCGCCTCACGCCACGGACGGAATCCCGGATCTGTTGCAATGTGGTTGAAGATGCTTGGCCGCCGCGAACGGAGAGCAACACCAACCGGACCCCGGCCGTATTCATTGTCTTCGATGGAAAGGTGGATCCCCGCAAGGTAACCGTCTTCCACCCCATCGAACGCTCGTACCACCACATTGCGCGTTGCCACGTCCACCGTTCCCACCCATGCAAGTCGCATGGAGCCGCGTGTCGCGAGAATCGAGCATACTTCCCGGAAAAGTGTTTCCTGATCGCGGGTCCGAACAATGGTCTGGTTGATCTCACTCAAAACGGCATGGATACGATTGAGTCGCGCAATCTGTGCCTCGTGCTGTTTCCGCTGGGTGATATCGCGGATGATCCCCTGGTGGAACCACTTCCCCTCCACCTCGATTGCCCTCGCACTGACTTCCACGGAAAGGAGGGATCCGTCCTTTTTGCGATGAGTCGTTTCGAAAATGGTTCCGGCAGCTTCCCCGGCGTCGTTCCATGTTGTCTCGATCCTGGCCTCACTCGCGCTGGTCAAGTCGCGCAGATTGAGCCC
>JAERML010000199.1 GCA_016844425.1 Bacteroidota bacterium | reverse complement strand
TCGGCAATCGTCTCATTATTGGTGACGATGAACCCTCCCAGCATGTCGCTGTGGCCGTTCAGGTATTTTGTCAGGCTGTGAACCACGAGATCAAATCCGTATCGCAGCGGTTGCTGGAGGTACGGGGTAGCGAAGGTGTTGTCGACTGCGGACATGAGCCGGTGCTTCTTTGCGAGCGCGGCGGAAGCTGCAAGATCGGTAATTTCAATAGTGGGATTGGTTGGGGTTTCGATGAAGAGCATTTTCGAGTTCGGTCGGATCACCCGCTCGACCTGCTGGAGGTCGGTGGTGTCGACAAAGTCGAACTGCAGGCCGGTTCCGCCGTAGACATTCCGGGACACGATTGCGTGGTCGCCGGGCTTGAGCAGATGCATGATTGCATCGATGGCCGCCGTACCGGACCCGAATGCCATGCCGTGTGCACCTTCTTCGAGTGCAGCGATGTTCTGTTCGAGTGCTGTCCGCGTCGGGTTCGAAACCCGGGAATACTCGTACCCCTTGTTCTTGCCAAGCTCTTCCTGCACGTACGTGGAGGTGAGGAACACTGGCGTCATAATCGCGCCTGTCACCTGCTCTGCCGGCTGTCCGGCATGGATTGCTTTGGTTGCGAAGCCCATTGTGTTTTTTTGCCTCATCAGGACAATGGATGAATGATCCGGAGAACATCCGGCACTATTTGCCCAGGAACTCGATGACGTCGTACCGCGTCAGGATGCCGCTGATTTTCTGATCGTCCTCCACCAGGACCGCGGTGTTCTTCTTGGAAGTCATCAAGTGGATGACGTCCTCGATCTGGGAATCAATATTCACGAGCGGAAAGCTCGGCCCCATCACGGTGCTAACAGGTGAATCCACCAGCGACGGTCGCTCGAGCACCCTGGTCATCAGTTCATTGTCGTGCACGGCACCGATTGGCTTCCCCCGGTCGAGCACAGGCAGCTGGGAAACGTCGTGCTCCTTGATGAGATCAAGCGCCTTGCGAATGGTGGTGATGGGATCGATGGCTACGAGGTCACCCATTTTCTTTTTCTTCGACTGCAACACGTACCGTGCTGTGACTTTCTCGGGTGTAAGGAACCCGTTCTCGCGCATCCAGTCATCGTTGTAGATCTTGCTAAGGTATCGCTCGCCCGAATCGGGCAACAGCACTACGACGACATCATCATCTTTGAGCCGGTCAGCAATCTTCATCAAGCCGGCCACAGCGGTGCCGGCCGAACCACCCGCCATTAATCCTTCTTCTCGAGTGAGCCGCCGCGCCATGAGGAATGACTCCTTGTCAGTCACTTCGATCATTTCATCCACATATTCAAGGTGCAGAACGCCCGGCACATAGTCCTGGCCGATTCCTTCAACCTTGTATGTCTTGAGCAGTGGCGTAATTTTCTTGGTATAGAAATATTCACGAAGGGCAGATCCTTTGGGGTCTATCCCGATCACCTTAATGTTAGGATTCTTTTCCTTTAGGAATTTTCCGGCCCCGCTGATCGTTCCGCCTGTCCCAACGGCGCAGACGAAATAGTCGATCTGGCCGCCCGTCTGTTCCCATATCTCAGGACCGGTGGTGTTATAGTGGGATTCCGGATTCTTGGGGTTGTAGTACTGGTTTGCCAGGACCGAGTTGGGGGTTTCGCGAACGACTTTTTTGGCGACTTCAGTATAACTTTCCGGTGACTCGTGTGGCACAGCGGTGGGTGTGACAATAACTTCTGCACCGAATGCCCTGAGAAGCCGGATCTTCTCCATACTCATTTTGTCGGGGAGAGTGAACACAGTCTTGAACCCCTTCACAGCGGCAACCAATGCGAGACCCATGCCCGTGTTTCCGCTGGTGGATTCCACGATGGTTCCTCCAGCCTTGAGCCGGCCTTCTTTTTCAGCCTCCTCAACGATCGAGAGACCAATCCGATCTTTGACAGAACCCCCCGGATTGAAATACTCCACTTTGGCTAGAATCAGCCCTTTGGCATCATCGGTTACTCTGTTCAACCTGACAAGAGGCGTGTTGCCAATGGTCTGGAGGATGTTGTCGTGGTAACAGACTTTCTTTAAATCCTTTGCCATGCCACTCCCTTGTTATACATTAAATAGTAGAGCATTGCCAGCATTTCATCTCTTGCGGTTAATCCGGCTGGCGGCGAACCCTGCTCCAAACCCATTATCAATATTGACCACAGTTACGCCCGCAGCGCACGAGTTGAGCATTCCGAGCAATGCCGAGAGACCCTTGAAGCTCGCCCCGTAGCCGATAGAAGTGGGGACAGCGATTACCGGCACATCAACCAGGCCACCTACCACGCTCGGAAGCGCACCTTCCATCCCTGCAACCACGATGATAACCGAAGCGCTCCGCAATCGGTTACTCTGGGAGAGGACCCGATGAATTCCTGCGACGCCAACATCGAAGAGGCGTTCGACTTTGTTCCCCATAATCGAGGCTGTCTCTGCTGCCTCCTCGGCCACAGAGATGTCAGAAGTTCCTGCCGTTACTACCAGTATTACGCCTCGGCCCTGCGGGCGCACAAGATGCTCATTGGCTGCAACGGTGCGGGCGGTCTCATTGTATCGAGCCTTACGGATCACCTTTTTCACCGCGAGGTAATGATCCTTTCGAACTCGCGTGACAAACAAGATGCTTCCGTGCGAGACGATCTTTCCGGCAATCGCCGCAACTTGTCGCGGAGTCTTTCCCTCGCCGAGTATGACTTCCGGAAATCCCTGCCGGGCTTCACGATGGCTGTCGATGTTAGCGAATTCAAGTCCATCGTTGAAAGCGCTCGGAATCGCGGTGAGGGCGTCTCTTTCAGAAATCACACCGCGCTTGAACTGTCGGAGAATTGTCTGTATGTCGTTCTTGGCCATTGAGACCGAGCTTTCGGGAAGGCGTGCGTTGCCGGCAATCGGCGTGAATGTGGGTGCGAGATTCCGCCCGTCCCTCGACACTGACAACAACGTCGCATGATGACTCTTCATGGTCACCACTGATCATCGCACGGTCGGCTGACAAGCAGGTTGGCGCTGAAAATATACTCGTTTTAGCTTCCAGAATCAAGGCAAGAACAGCGCATCTGCGTTGATGATTAGCTGCCGCGCTCTTCCGTTACCTTGACTCTCCAGCGAAATTTTCGTATTTTTTGTCCGGAATCCCTCACACGTTCAGCACAAGCGCGTCACATCATCGTGTTCTCTCTCGTGTTTGCGGGCATCCTCGGGTATCTCCTTGGGTCCGTTCCGACTGCCTACCTTCTGGTCAGATGGAAATCGAAGATTGATATCAGGAATGTTGGGAGTGGGAATGTCGGCACGCTCAACAGCTTTCAGGTCACCAGGTCACGATTGGTGGGAATCACCGTTCTTGTGCTGGATCTGCTAAAGGGGGCTGTTTCCGTATGGCTTGCAGGCACATTCTGGCCTGATGAAGTGCAGGCTCCGCTGGTAGGCGGGGTCGCATCGGTTCTTGGACACAACTTCCCGGTTTGGCTCAAGTTCATGGGGGGGCGCGGTTTGGCGACCGCGGCTGGGGCCATGTTTGTTATAGGATGGCCGTGGATTGCTACCTGGGGGGTTGGATGGGGAATAGGATTCTTGATCTGGCGAAAAGTGAACATGGGCAATGCGCTTGCATCAGTGCTCCTTCTCTTGCTGATCGCTCTTGTTCCGACAGAGATGCTTCGCGGTCTTCTTTCGGAATGGATTCGACCGACGGATTTCAGGTACTACGGATCGATCCTGATGCTTATCATCATCATCAGACATATTAAACCCGTGGTGGATTTCATGAAGAGCCGGACACTTCAAAAACCAGAGTGAGCAGGTGTTGTATGGCTGGAGTGAACAAACATATGTTGGGCATTCCGGATTTGCAGGAGATGGCCCGACAGATCCGCCGCGACATCATCAAAATGCTCATGATATCACAATCCGGACATTCGGGGGGGCCGCTTGGGTTGGCGGATATCTTTGCGTCGCTTTACTTCAGGATCATGAAGTTCGACTCCAAGAATCCGACCTGGCCGGAGCGTGATTTTTTCTTCCTTTCAGCCGGACATCTGGCACCGGTCTGGTACTCAGCGCTTGCACGAGCTGGATTCTACCCGATCAGGGAAATGGAAACCCTCCGCAAGATCAACACGTGTCTTCAGGGCCATCCCGCGCCCGGGTATACGCATGG
>JAERML010000198.1 GCA_016844425.1 Bacteroidota bacterium | reverse complement strand
CAGGGTGTCGAAAACATCCATGTTCGAATGACCACCGATGCCAACCCGATCCTGAAGAAACTGGAACGCGGGCAAGCCGTTGTTGTCAAACGGGATGTGATCCGTGCTGCCCACGCTTTGGATGGTAAGCGTCGTCATGCCAAGGTCGCGAAATGGTTCCATCCACGCGCCAAAAATCCTCCGGACAAATTCATTTCCCTGGAGGTTGATTCCGCGATACGCTCCCGCTCCATAATCCTGATTGAAATAGACGCTGAACTTCTCATACTCCGGCTTGGTTCTTGTTTTTGGATTGCCAAAGTGCGCAAGGACGTATTCACGCGATCCATGAAGCCCTTGTTCTTCACCGCTCCATAAGGCTATTCGGATTGTGCGCCGCGGGTGAACACCGATTGCCTTGAGTATTCGTGCAGCTTCGAGAGCAACAGCACAACCGGAAGCATTGTCGCTCGCTCCCGGGCTTTCATGCCAGCTATCGAAGTGCGCGCCAATCATAACGACTTCGTTCTTCAGATCCGTACCGGGGATCTCTCCAATCACATTACATGCCTTTTCCACGTTCTCGCCGATACGATTCTGCACCTCGATTTCAATTTTGACAGGGATGTCGCGTTTCAGAATGCGATACATTCGGTTGTAATGTTCCGGCGTCACTGCGATAATCGGAAGTGAGTTCAGATCTTTTTCACGCGACCACTTGTCGTTGTTCGAGCCGGGCCGGCTGAAGCCCCGCACCAATCCGAATGTTCCACCATCACACTGAAGCACGACAGCAACACCTTCAGACTTCAAAAACTCAATGCGTTCTTCCGGCTTTAGGATCTCCGGGTTGGGGACGGGCGGGGTGCTCACCCGCGGCGGTTGAACGGCCATTCCCTCGAGCGCCTTAAGTTCCTCATCCGTAAGCCGGGAAAATCCCCGGGGAAGGTTCGCGAGATCAATCACCGCCGCCGGTGAGATGAGAACCGCTGCATTTTTCAGTTTCCCGCGATATTTCTCGCAGTCCGATTTTGTCTGCACGTCGATGATGACGGCCGGACATACAATTTTCCCTTGCGTGCCGGGCGTATACGCGAGTGGAAATCCGACCATGGGAACATACGTCGGCTCGAGCATGTGGATGGAAAAGTACTCGTTGTCCCAGGCGACGCCATAGTCCATGAACGGTTCGATAACAACGTTCGTCAAACCGAGGGTACCCATTTTTTCCTTCGCCCAAGCTTGAGCTTTCTTCATGTGCTCCGAGAGTGATAGTCGCGATCCAAGGACATCGGTCGTGTATCCCGCGATGTCCATCACTTGAGAGCGCTGAAACCCTTCTTCTCTGATTTTCGCGACAATATCCCAATCTACCCTTGGCTGTTCTTTTTGAGAGTAGAGAGTGAGGGGTAAGAGGAAGAAGACTGTGACAACTGTTTGGCGAAGTGTTTTCATCGGGATCTCTCTTTGTTGTTTTCTGGGATTGGCACTACTGGATTGTTACGATGATTCTTGCATGATCTTCAGCGGGTCCCTACATCGGACAGACGGTTTAATGGCATGTGTGTTGCCTCAGCGCTCAAGCAGATCGCGTCACTACTACACCGAATGGACAGTTCTTTGTATTGACCGAGAGTAAGGTATCTATAAGTAACTGACCACTAGTTACCGCCCTTCAACGGTTCGCTTGGCGTCTCTGGCCATCTGCAGTAAACCCCAATAGGGTGCAGCGTAACCTTTTTGTCCCTCAAAATCGTGCGCCAGGCGCGTGAGTTCTGACTTTATCGCATCGTGTCTGCCGGAATAGAATCTGTTCCTCAGGGCTGCCGCCGCTGACATGCCTTCCGGGACCGGTCCTTGTTTTCCTAACAGGTTCAATGTGCTGCTGTATGCCTTCATTATCCGGGCTACAGGCAACAAGTACCAGGCGTACGTCAACCGGTCGCCGGCCTCTGCCCCCTCCAACATGACTTCTGTAACAGCGTTGTCATTGTGATCTTTGCGGAGTCGATCGGGGTCACGCCATTCTGCTACCACGCGCAGTTGAGGATCATACTCCAGATCGGATGGTTCTTGTGTCTCGAAATGTTCAACACCAAAACCCGACAGCCACGCGCGTAACCCGGGAGACGAAAGGTGCGAAAGCCCCATCCACAGTTGCACGCCGAACTTTTTGTATGCAACTGATGCGGCTTCAGAACAAAACCATTTTTCTGAGTTCCCAAAATCCATTGAGAAATCATAGGGGATGTGCCGTTCATCCACAGCCTGGAGAGCAAAATCGGCCGCACGGTGAGGGAGCATGGGGTCCGCCTGCATCTGTGGCAAATCGCTCCGAAGGCGCAGAACCATGACGCGCAATTTCACATCATTGAGGTATTCTTCCTGCGTCGTGACAACCACACCTCGCTCGATGTGCGATTCAATAATTCGAACTATGCGCGTTGTGGGATGCACATACACCAGCGCGATATGAGAGAAGTTGCCCGGGAAATCGTTCCCCCGTGCAATTAGGGCAGAGGTTGGTGCGCCGCCCCGGGAGACCAGAATATCACCACTGTGTATTGTGACCCCCAGGATGCTTGCCGATGGTGTCTGCGATGGCTCATCGGTACCAAGAGTAAGGGGGTCTTTCGTCGAATCGGCCGGGCGCTGCAGCATGATCTCTTCAACTGCGCCCCGACCACCATAGAGAAGCCGGTAGAGTGTTTCCCGTGCCTCCCTCTTGCTCATATCCCATCGCTCCGACTGCCGTTTGATCGCTTTGCGCGATTCTTCCACAAGTTGCCTGAACTCCGTGAACCTCTCCGGGCATGGGGCCACGAGTGAGCCTATTCCAAAGATCAGCTTCTCGTGTTGTCTGAAAACGGTGTTTTCCGGTTCGAGAAGGCTCTGGTTGATGTATGCAAGATTCTTCTTTGCCGCCGCCAGGAGGCTGTCAACCGGATGGCGCACTCCCTCGCATCCAGTTGCCCTTGCCTCGATGTACCGTTTTTCCAGTTGCGTCCAAAACGCGTCCTGGTTCCATGCGAATGCCTTTTTTGACCCTCCTTGCAGATCATCGAGCGAGACCCTCGGCTCCGGATCCGGGATAAGCAATACAGCGTAAACGATCAGCATCGCAACGAGGGATCTTGGTACCCATTTTTTCATGGCTTTGCGGCCACTCCAAGATAGTTTCCGTAGCCAACAACGATGGTTGAGAGAACGAGCGTGATGAGGCCGATGGCGAGCTTCGTTTTTGTCGACGTGCTGCTCCCCCTCCACTCATGCAGCGCAATCCCCCAGAGCGAGCTAAAGATGATGATGCTGGCCATATGGATTGTCCAGCTCGAGAATTTGTAATCGCCCATCTGCGTCTCGCCCATGGTGTAGAAAAAGAACTGCATGTACCAGGCTACGCCGGCAAGTGCACTGAAAAAGTAATTGCTCAGCATCGGCACGCGATCCACCCCGGGTTCAACGGTTGTTCCATCTACATTGTTCTGTTGCTTTCGGGAGGCGGTCAGACTGAAGTACTGAGAACCGGTGTGGTTCTTAACGTTCAGGGCGACGCACCAGATGAGGTTTGTTGTGAAACCTCCGAGAAGAACCACGCACAGTTTTGGCAGTCCGACCCAGAGAGCTGTTGTTCCGTGTTTCGCTGAAAGCTCTGCGATGGGTGTGGCGGCATCGAGACCGTAGGCGAAACATGCGCTCATCACCCCCGAAAATGTTGCGCTTGGAGCGACCAGCCAAACCGGCGATCGCGATTCCAAGCAGGCAGACCCCGACACCAACAAGAATAACCTGACCCGATTGCGTCCCAAGGACTTTGCTTACAAATTCTCCATGGAAAATCGGAGGCATGAGTGTCCCGAAGGCTGCACAGTACCCCAACGCCACGCCCATCCCCAGCGACAAGCCGAGGTACCGCATGGTTAATCCGAAAGTCAATCCACCCAGGCCCCACATTGCCCCCCAGAAATACGCCCACAAGATGCTGTCTGACGGTGCTTCCTTTAGCACCGACAACAGGTTGTTCGTATTGATTGAGGCAAGTATCCACGGAGCGATGATCCAGCTAAAAAATCCTCCGACAAGCCAGTACACTTCCCATGCCCACTTTTTCACGCCGCGATACGGGACATAGAAACTCCCCGAAGCAAGTCCGCCAAGCCAATGGAAGAAGACGCCAAGAAATGGATTTGAAGTCACAAGACTGATCTCCTCGTCGGTTGAATGGGGAGGTTTTCGCGAATTGGTCACATGATCGGTGCGCCGGGGAATGGATTTGCTGGCTCGGAAGGTTGAAATTACATTAGATCTGACTGAAAGGCAACAGCAGATGAACTGCGGTGTCTGATTTGATACTCTCTGTGTAATTCGGTACCATGAGAAACCGAGAGAGCCGATCGAAAAGTGTCGCCACAAAGTCACAAAGACACCA
>JAERML010000197.1 GCA_016844425.1 Bacteroidota bacterium | reverse complement strand
GTACGTTCCCATAGGGTACCACGGTCGCTCGTCATCCATTGTGGTGAGCGGTACACCGGTGCGTCGACCAGCGGGGCAACGGAAAGACCCGAACGCCGCAGCACCGACGTTCGGCCCGAGCAATCTTCTCGACTATGAACTGGAAGTTGGGTTCTTGATCGGTCCGGGCAACCCATTGGGACAGGCGATCCCAATTGATCGCGCGGAGGCGCACTTGTTCGGAGTCTGCTTGCTCAACGACTGGTCTGCTCGTGATATTCAGACGTGGGAGTACCAGCCGCTTGGACCTTTCCTTGCCAAAAGTTTTGCCAGCACAATTTCCCCCTGGGTCGTCACGATGGAGGCACTGGAGCCATACCGTGTTCCTGCATTCACGCGTGCATCGGGAGATCCGGCTCCCCTTCCATACCTTCTTTCTCCGTCCGACCAGAGTCGCGGCGGGATCGAGATCAAACTGGAAGTGTATCTTACTACTGAGCAGATGCGCAATGCGCGCATGGCACCGGTCAGACTGAGCCGGAGCAGCCTGGCCGACATGTACTGGACGCCGGCACAGATGCTCGCGCATCACGCCAGCAATGGTTGTAATCTACGTCCCGGCGACATGCTCGGCAGCGGAACAGTTTCAGGCCCGGCGAAAGATGCACGCGGTTGCCTGCTCGAGCTCACCTGGCGCGGCACAGAACCTTTGCAGCTTCCTACGGGGGAAACACGACGATTCTTGCAGGATGGCGATGATGTGACGTTACGGGGATTCTGTGAAGGACCGGGACTCGCGCGGATCGGATTTGGAGAATGTACAGGAAGAATTCTCCCGATCGTATGACTATAGTTTATGACGGAGCTTTTTCTTGATCATCCCGACGACCGCATTCAGGTCGTTCTTGCTGTTGACGAAATCAAGGGTGTCGGATTCAACTGTTAGTAGCGGCCCCTTGGTGTAATGGGTTGTCCACGCCTCGTAGTGTCTGTTCAGTTGCTCCAGATATTCCTTCGAGATCGACTGTTCAAAGTCTCTTCCCCGCAACGCAATCTGCTTCTGTAAGGTCTGCACGTTCGCACGGAGATAGATGAGAAGATCCGGCGCCCGGAGATACTCGGTCATCACCTTATACAGCTCCACATAGTTCGTATAGTCCCGCTCTTCCATGTTTCCGATCTCAAAGAGGTTCCGGGCGAAGATCTCGGCGTCCTCATAGATAACTCGGTCGAGGATCACGGACCGCCTCCCCTCGGTGATCGCCTTGTGGCTTCGGAACCGGTTGGAGAGAAAATACACCTGAAGGTTAAAGGACCAGCGCGTCATGTTTGCGTAGAAGTCGCTGAGATAGGGGTTATCCTCCACCGACTCGTAGTATGGCGTCCAACCAAACTGCTGGCTGAGCAACCTGGTGAGGGAGGACTTTCCGGAGCCGATATTACCAGCAATCGCAATGAAGACTTTGCGTCTGGCTCGAATGGCCGGTTTGACAGTACGGACTTTGGAGGGGTGGCGGGTCTGCTTTTTGGATTTCATTGATGTCCCTGGTGGATGGTACGATATAACGATTCCAGCGCGTCAACTGCGCGGGGTCCGGGGCGTGAAATAATATCTGAGTCGAGGAAGAAAATGTGGTTGCTCTGAACCGCTTCCAGTGTGCGCCACTCCGGATAGAGTTTTAAGAGGTTCTCGGGGCTGGCCACAACGTCCGACATGAAGAGCAGAACATCCGGCATGTCCGCGAGCACGGCCTCCCGGCTGATGGTCGGATAAGTTGAAGGCGCGTCGGCGGCGAGATTGACCGCACCGGCAAGCCCAAGGAGTTCGTTCAGGTACGTCTTTCCACCGACAACAATGAGGGGCTGGAGGGAAACGAAAAGAAGCACCCCCTTCTTCATCCGTGCTCTGGCGTGTGTCACCACGGAGTCCTCGCGCGTACGCATCATTTGGACTACGGTGGCAGCTGAATCGATCCTTCCTGTAAGCGCGCCGAGATCAGTGATGGATTTGTGGATGCCCTCCAACGTCCTCGGGTTGGTTACAAAGACCGGCACTCCCAGTTCCTGCAGTCTCGCAAAATCATCCCGCACATTTCCTTCCATGCTTACCACGATCAGATCCGGTTTGGTGGCGACGATAGCCTCCATGCTTGGGTTCACGATGCCCCCCACCGAGGTTTTTGTCTTCGCCTCAGGAGGAAACGTGCAATAGTCTGTTACTCCGACAACCTGCCCTCCGGCCCCGATTGCAAAGAGTGTTTCCGTGATGCTGGGCGCGAGAGATACCACACGTCTGGCCGGCGCAGGAATGACAACCGCGCGCTGAAGATCATCAACAAGAGAGATCTGAGGAGTTGCTCTCCAGGGCAACAGGAGAGCCAACGAAGCAACAACCGTTAGGCGATGGAGATTCATGAGAGGGAGATTGAAGGACGAGGGGAAATATAGGTGGAGGTGCCGTGAGATGCAAGCGAACTGCATGCGAATGACTTTCTAGTACAAGGGATATGCTAGCGTGAACAGACGTGACGCTTGTGCTTTTTCGTGCATTGACTTTCCACTCTTTTTTGGTCACATTGCTCACGCAACCGGAACAAAGCGCTTCCGCAAGAGTACCACCTTCACACCGATAATCTTTTTCATAACTCTGACCGAAGGATCATAGTGGACAAGTTCGTCATTCATGGTGGAAAGAAACTCAACGGCACCATCACTATCAGCGGTGCAAAGAACGCGACGCTCGCCTTGATGCCGGCAGCGCTGTTGTCAAATGGTGTTTTTCGACTTTCAAACACCCCCTCACTGCGTGACGTGGCGACCATGTCAAGCCTCCTGAAATCGATGGGGGCAAAGATCACGCTGAAGGATCATCTTCTGACTCTCGATACTTCGAGTATCACCAAGCAAGAAGCCCCATATGAGCATGTGAAAAAAATGCGCGCATCAATTTACGTGCTCGGGCCGCTGCTGGCCCGATACGGACGGGCGAAGGTGTCGCTGCCGGGAGGATGTGCGTGGGGCACCAGGCCGGTGAACCTTCACCTGGAAGGGATGCGCAAGTTAGGTGCCGAGGTTGAGTTGAAACGGGGGTACATCATCGCAAAAGCAGGAAGGCTCAACGGAGCGAAGGTGTATTTTGATGTGTCTAGCGTTGGGGCAACAGGCAATGTTCTGATGGCAGCAGTTCTTGCAAAAGGGACAACCCTGATCGAAAATGCAGCCATTGAGCCGGAAATCACTTCATTGGCGGAGTTCCTTCAATCCATGGGAGCGAGGATTGATGGCATCGGAACCAACAGACTCGAGATCGAAGGAGTGGAAGAACTTCATCCTGTCACCGCGGATACAATCCCGGATAGAATCGAGGCGGGAACGTTTCTCGTTGCCGGCGCCATGACAAAGGGCACCGTCACGCTCAACCATGTCAACCCAGGCCATCTGTCGGCACTTACCGCAAAACTCGAGGATGCAGGTTGCAGAATAAAGACCGAGGCAACCCGGATTACATTAGAGGCTCCCGAGCATATCGCCCCCGCTGATGTGACCGCAACAATCTACCCGGGCTTCCCCACCGACATGCAAGCACAGTGGATCTCAATGATGGCGATTGCCAACGGAACCTCGATTGTAACGGACACGATCTACACCGACCGGTTCAAACACGTTCCCGAACTTGTCCGGCTCGGTGCTGACATCGAAATGAAGGAGAACGCGGCAGTTGTCCGTGGCGTGAAGCAGTTGATGGGAGCAACCGTCATGTCGACCGACCTGCGGGCGTCCGCCTCGTTGATCCTCGCTGGGCTTGTGGCCGAGGGGACAACGGAAGTTCTCCGTGTTTATCATATTGATCGGGGCTATGAAGCCATCGAGAAGAAGCTCCAGGCGCTCGGGGCCGA
>JAERML010000196.1 GCA_016844425.1 Bacteroidota bacterium | reverse complement strand
GGGCTCGTCTGGATTGGCTATTCTGATACTAATACCACCATTGCGCTGAAGTTCAACTTCGGCGACCATCGGCTCCTGTTCAAAGAGAGAGCCTCGCAAGCTGCGTTGGAGTTGGTGAGAAGAAGGCTCTTGAGAATCGATTGAATTCGACACACAGGAATTGCTCCCCCAGGCGTGAATCTTGAATGCCCACCCTCCGCCTCTTCATCGCAATTGAAACCCCGCCCCCAATGGCAACCCAGATAGGCACAATCCGTGACAGGCTTAAGGCTTCCGATGCAGATGTGAAATGGGAGCCAAACGAGAAGCTCCATGCAACCATCAAGTTCCTCGGGGATACGGACGACCAGTTGTTACCTGAAATCGTTTCTTATCTTAGGGGGGTGTGCCAGAAGTTCGCACCGTTCCAGATCAGGTACAAAGGAGTCGGATGCTTTCCGAATAGCCGAACCCCCCGAGTGATCTGGGTGGGGATGGACGAGCCCGGCGGAAACTTGGATCTTCTGCATCACGAGATCGACTCAGAGTTGGTTGCTCTGGGATTCAAACGAGAAGAAAAGAGATTTCATCCACATGTCACATTGGGTCGAGTGAAGAGCAACAAGAAGATCCATAGCTTGCTTCGGATGATGGAATCCACTACCTTTGAGAGCCAACCGGTGACAGTGCAAGAGATTGCACTCATCCAGAGTGAGTTGAAAGCCAGCGGGTCCGTCTATACCATCCTAAAATCAATTTCACTCAGTTCCTAAGACTGCTGGTTCCGTCAGCTTCGTATCTGCCATCCTCTGACGTAAGGATGGATCGAATGACCGAACATTACAAAAACATATCATTTCACACGAGGGGAGATAGCCATGTCAGACGAAAAGGATTCCAAAGCTCAGGCACTGAAGATCGCCATTGAGCAGATCGAGAAGCAGCACGGTAAAGGATCGGTGATGCGCCTTGGCGAGGGGCCAATTGCGCAGGTGGAGGTGATCTCGACAAGTTCCATTTCGCTCGACGCGGCGTTGGGGATCGGCGGCATTCCGCGAGGACGTGTGACTGAGATCTTTGGGCCGGAATCCTCCGGCAAGACATCACTCTGTCTCCATATCATTGCTGAGGCGCAGAAGACCGGTGGCATCTGTGCCTTCATCGACGCCGAGCATGCCCTCGACATCGGCTATGCGAAGAAACTCGGTGTTGACGTGAACAATCTGCTCCTCTCGCAGCCTGAATTTGGGGAGCAAGCCCTGGAGATCGTCGAGACCCTGGTCCGTAGTGGCGCGCTTGATGTGGTTGTGATTGACTCGGTCGCCGCACTGACCCCCCGGGCGGAAATCGAAGGGGAGATGGGAGACCCGACCATGGGCGTGCAAGCCCGCTTGATGTCGCAGGCGCTCCGCAAGCTCGCCGCGGCGATCAGCAAGTCCAAGACGAGCGTCATTTTCACCAACCAACTCCGGATGAAGATCGGCGTCATGTTTGGCAACCCCGAGACGACGACCGGAGGCAACGCGCTGAAGTTCTACGCTTCGGTTCGCCTCGACGTTCGCCGCATAGAGGCAATCAAGGATGGCACCAATGTCATTGGAAATCGAACCCGCGTCAAAGTGGTCAAGAACAAGGTTGCCCCTCCCTTCCGTGAGGCGCAGTTCGACATCCTCTACAACGAAGGGATCTCCAAACTCGGTGATCTCGTGGACACTGCTGTGGAGCACAACATCATCGCCAAATCCGGCTCATGGTTTTCGTATAAGGAAGACCGTATTGGGCAGGGCCGCGATGCTGTGAAGAAGTATCTCCAGGAGAACGAAAAAATCGCCAAGACAATCGATATGGAGACAAGAAAGAAGCTGGGGCTTGTTCCGACAAACGGCCACCAGACACCGGAGATCAAATCCGGCAACCCGGCTGTCGCCACCGCACAAAAAGCAGCGCCACAACCTCTTGTACTTGGCAAGCCTGAGCTGGCAAGAAAGAAATAGAGGACCGTTCCAACAAGCAGCCTTTTCTTACTCTCGGGGCGAGCATCGTCGCCCCGCACTGCCATGCGCATCACAAAGATCGAACCGCAAAAAAAGAATCCAGCCCGAAGGAACATCTACCTCGATGGCGAGTTCGCCGTGGGCGTAGGGGCCGAGACCCTTATTCGCTTTGGCCTTCGCACCGGCGACGAAGTCGGTGCTGACAAACTGAAAGCTCTGCAACAAACTGAGGAGCTTTCCAGTGCCCGGAATGTTGCGCTCCGATTCCTCAGTTACCGACAACGATCAAGAAAAGAGATCCGAGACAAGCTCCGCGAGAAGGAGTTTGGCGAAGAGGAGATTAATCAAGCACTCGATGCCCTTGAGCGAACCGGACTGGTCAACGATGCTGCATTTGCACGGATGTTTGCCCACGACCACCTGGCACTTCGCCCAACAGGCAGCATCCTTTTGAAGCGAAAGCTCCTCATGCTCGGTGTTGACAAAGCAACGATCGAGGAGGCCCTTGCGGACGTGATGCAGAATGTTGACCAGAACGAGAATGCCCAGCAGGCAGGAGAGAAATTTTTAAGAAAGGCACTCGCCATCAGCCCGGCACAGGAGAAACACCGGCTCCGTTCGAAGCTCACACAGTTTCTCGTCCGCCGCGGGTTTGGCTGGGATGCAATCGGAAGCGCCGTCGCGGCCCTTCTTACAGACGAGCGACTCAAAGAGCTGAAGCAATGAATAGAATCGTGTTTGACATCGAGACGCTCGGTTTCCCGCTGGAGTCCTTTGATGAGGTTCAGCAGGAATACTTGATGAAGTTTGCCAAGACCGAGGAAGAGAAAATCGAGGCAGTACGGAAGCTTAATCTGACGCCATTCACCGCACAGATCATCGCCATCGGTATGCTAAACCCGGATTCAAACCAGGGGAAGGTCTTGTATTCAGCCCCCAAGGAGCCACCGTGGTCGTCCGTAGACGGAATGGTTGAGTTCATTGCGTGCACTGAAGAAGAGATGTTGCTGGAGTTCTGGAAAACCGTAAGCCACTACAGTCAGTTTATTACTTTCAACGGTCGATCATTCGATTGCCCGTTTCTTATGCTCCGGTCAGCGATCTTGGGGGTCAAGCCCACACGCAATCTCCTCCCCTACCGGTACAGTGCAAATGAACACTGCGACCTGATGGAACAGCTTACTTTCTATGGCGCGTTCCGCAAGTTCAATCTCGATTTCTATTGCAAAGGCTTCGGTATTAAGAGTCCAAAGAGCGATGGTATTACCGGTCTCGATCTGGCTGAGCTTCACAAATCGGGCAGGTTCCGGGAGATTGCGGAATACTGCATTGGCGACGTAAGGGCAACAACCGAACTCTTCCACCGCTGGCAGAATCTCCTCGCATTCGAACGCTAGCCTGAGCGTTCCCGCCGTTCCTTACTTACAGCAACACGCTGAAGCCTGCCTGTATCGTGTGCATCTGGACATCTACCTTCTGCTGTGAAGTAAAGGAGCCAGACGTTTGGCTGTTCTCACCGTTGAACTTCTGAAACCTGTACTCGATCCGCACAGCAACATTGTCTGCCACGAACGCCTTTACGCCTCCACCGAGGTTAAGTACTCCAAGGCTGAACCCATAGTCGACGAGCGGCAGATTGAACAGGGAGAGAGCGTTTGTTATGCCATAGCCGAAAAGAAGAAATGGAACTCCACGGCCCGCGTTCAAGAAGTTGTATGCAATATTACCGTTCATCATGTACAACACGTCCCCCTTGTCAGGTTTCAACAAAACGATTTCCGGTTCGATCTCGAGACCCTCATGCACAAACACATCCATCCGAGGTGCTATAAGGAAGTTCGTCGAGCTGATATTTGTTCCAGATCGTACGTTCTGGAAACTGAACGAGATGCTGGTCTCGAAGCGCTTCTCCC
>JAERML010000030.1 GCA_016844425.1 Bacteroidota bacterium | reverse complement strand
GGGCGGCATATTTTCTTCCGCACCTCCCAACCAGCGTCTCTGACCAGTTCATGGAGCTCGGGTACCACATATACATCATGTCCACCCAGTCCACCAACGTGGATGCAACAAAGGGGATTCAGTACGCAACAACACTGGTGCTTCTCTTGCTGACATTTATGCTGAATTTTTCCGCCATCTTTCTCCGGTCGCGCATACGGGCGCTGAAAGCGCAATAGGATTCGAATGGAAATTGACCAGAAATTCAAAATACGAACAAGCGACCTGAATCTGTTCTACGGCCAGAAACAGGCGCTGCGCAACATTAGCATAGACATTCGACCGCACCAAGTGACCGCTTTAATCGGTCCATCCGGTTGCGGGAAGTCCACTTACCTCCGAAGCCTGAACCGAATGAATGACCTCATCGATGGCGTAAGTATCACCGGGAGGGTTGTGATCGATGAGGTGGACATCTATGATCGGCAGGTGGACGTGGTGGAATTGCGGAAACGCGTGGGGATGATCTTTCAGAAGTCAAACCCGTTCCCCAAGTCCATCTACGACAACGTTGCCTACGGTCCCCGAATTAACGGCGTCCGGGAGAAGGCCAAACTGGATGAGATTGTCGAAACCAGTCTCAAGCGCTCGGCGATCTGGGAGGAAGTGAAGGACGATCTGAAGAAGAGTGCCCTTGCTCTTTCTGGCGGCCAACAGCAGCGTTTGTGCATTGCGCGCGCATTGGCAGTGGATCCCGAGGTGCTCCTCATGGACGAGCCCGCGAGCGCTCTGGACCCGATTGCCACCGCCAAGATCGAAGAATTGATCTACGAGCTGAAAGAGAACTATACAATCGTCATCGTCACCCACAACATGCAGCAGGCGGCACGGGTCAGCGACTACACCGCATTCTTCTATCTGGGGCAGTTGATCGAGTACGGTGAGACGAAGAAGATGTTCACCACGCCAGAGAAGAAACAAACGGAAGAGTATATTACCGGCCGGTTCGGCTAGGTTCGTTCACGCGAAGGACTTGTTCTTTTTCTGTTCAGAGTTCACTAACACACACGCCATGGTTCGCCATTTCGAACAAGAGCTTGACGACCTGAAGACCAACCTCATTAAGATGGGGAGTCTGGTGGACGAACAGATCGATGCGGCCTGCGAAGCGCTGTTCGGAGCACATGTGGAGGTTGCCCACCGTGTGATCGCACTGGACCGCCGTGTGGACGAGTTCGACACCTTGATCGACAAGGAATGCCAGAGGATCTTCGCCCTCGCACAACCAGTTGCCATCGACCTCCGTCTGCTCATGTCGGCGCTCAAGATCAACAACGAGTTGGAAAGGATCGGGGACATTGCCGTGAATATTGCCGAGCGCGTTGATCCCCTTGTGTCCTTCAATGAGTTCCTCCGGACCACCCGGCTGCACGAGATGGCCGCCATCGCGCGGATCATGGTTCGCGACAGCCTGGATGCATTCATCCACAACAACCCTGGTCTTGCCACCCGTGTGCTGGAAAGCGACGACGTGGTAGACAACCTCGATCGGCACATCTTCCGTCAGCTTGTTCTCGAAATGCAGAGCAACCCCTCCAATGTTGTTCCCGCGTCGCACATCATGATTCTCTCCCGCCATGTCGAACGGCTTGCCGACCATGCCACAAATATTGCCGAGGATGTGATCTTCCTGGTCGATGCCCGGATCGTCAAGCACAATGCCTTTGAGGAGGATCGGACCGTGTGAAGCGCTCCTTTGCAGTTGCAGTTTCCCGTCAGATTCATTATGTTTTTGAAGAGCTGTTGATCTTTCACATTGGGAAATCCCATGCAACGCCATTTTGTGCAAGAGCTGGAGATGCTCAAAACGAATATCATCAAGATGGGGAGCCTGGCTGAGCAGGCGATCGCCGAGGCTATTCGAGCGTTGCTCGAACGACGAAAAGACGTTGCCTGCCAAGTGCTTGCACAGGATCAGCAAATCAATTCCTTTGAGATCACCATCGACGACCAGGTCGTGGATCTGCTCGCGCTTCAACAGCCGGTAGCGACCGACCTCCGGTTCATCCTTGCTGCCTCCAAGATCAACAACGACCTCGAGCGTATTGGCGACCACGCGGTGAACATCGCAGAGTCCGCAATTCAGGTCACGGATCTTCCGAAGGTGGAGCCGGTGGTCGACATTCCCCAGATGGCCCAGATTACAAAAGGAATGCTTCGAGATGCGATCGATGGGTTCATTCACACCAATGCGACGATCTGTCGTGCCGTCCTCCTGAACGACGACATCATTGATGATCTCAACAAGAAGGTGGTGCGGGAGCTCGTTGCCTGCATGCGCCAGAACCCTGGCACCATCGAACAATCGTTGGAACTCATCCGCGTTAGCCGCAACCTGGAGCGTGTCGCGGATCTTGCGACCAACATTGCTGAAGAGGTGATCTTCATGGCAGAAGCACGCGTTGTGAAGCACCATCTCGGTGAGCAGAGCACAGGCTCCTGACAATCGGCGCCATTCCCCGCCAATCAATTATTCTCTCCCCCGCGTTGCATCGCACCTTCAAAAGATGTATCTTCGTTCTGGATTCGCCAATTTCACGGCGTTTCACACGAGGCTACTGATTCCATCCCGTTTCCCGATTAAGGTAAACAACTGAGAACATGGATTTCCTCCTGTGGTCAGTTCGGGGCGTTCACATCTTCTCTGTTGTGGTCTGGCTCGGTGGGTTGATGTACCAGGGCGTTGTGATGGTCCCGGTTGCGAAAGCCGAACAGAAGGAAATGGGCGCACAAACTCTCCACTCTTTGCGACGGTTTGTGCCGTTCGTCTGGATGTGCGTCTGGACGGTTCTCGTCACCGGCATCGGACTGATGCTCTTCAGTCCGCGGTATATTATTGGTGAATTCGATGATCCCTGGTCGGTACTTCTCGGCCTGAAGCAGTTGACGTTTGTGTTGATGGTATTCTTCTCTTTTGGCTATGCAAGGATGCTCAGCAGATGTACGGAAATAGTCACCGCCGCAAAGCCGGGAACATCGCCTGACAACCCGGCACCATACTATCAGCGGATGTTGCAGTTCGGAAGAATCAATGTTGCCCTGGGCATCGGTGCCCTCTTACTGGCCTCGGGCCTCCATTAGGAAGGAAGACCGTTGGGAAAGATTATCACAATAGCGAACCAGAAAGGTGGTGTGGGGAAAACCACTACCGCTGTCAACCTCGCTGCCTGCATTGCCGCGGCAGAGAAGAAGACCTTGCTCGTCGATACCGACCCTCAATCAAATGCCACGAGCGGTGTTGGACTGGACCGAGCGCAGGAAGGGCGCAGCACGTACGAAGTACTCGTTGGCGGCATTGAAGCCGGGTCTGCGATTCAGAGTACAAACATGCCGTTCCTTTCCGTGATCCCTTCGCATATCAATCTCGTTGGAGCTGAAGTTGAGCTGGTGGAGTTGGAGAACCGCGAACGCCGCATGAGGGACGCACTTGAGGCGATCCGCAACGACTTTGACTTCATCTTTGTTGACTGTCCGCCTTCGCTCGGTCTGATCACACTTAACGCCCTCAATGCGGCTGATTCGGTTCTCATCCCCGTCCAGTGTGAGTATTACGCGCTTGAAGGTCTCGGCCAGCTTCTCAACACCATCAACATGGTGAAGAAACAGATGAACGAACAGCTTGAGATCGAGGGGGTGCTCCTGACGATGTTCGACAGCCGGCTCAGGCTTTCGAACCAGATTGTGGATGAGGTGAGGAAGTATTTTGGGGAGAAGGTATATAAGACGATCGTGACGAGAAACGTCCGTCTGAGCGAAGCCCCGAGTTTCGGGAAGCCGATTATTCTATATGATGCCATGTCGTCCGGGACACGGAACTACATGGAGCTGGCACAGGAGTTTCTCAGCAAAAACAACCAGCACGTGGCAACGGTGTAAGTATGGGAGAACATGACATGTCGAAAACAAAACCGGTTCTTGGCCGAGGACTTGCGTCTTTGATTCCCCGGCCCCTCAGCACGTCGTCAGCGCCCATGCCCACCGGTGGGAGGGATGACGGTACAACCGACCGCATCATCGCAAACATCGACATCGACAAGATCCAGATGAATCCCTACCAGCCGCGTGCGGAGTTCGAGCCCGTTGCTCTCGACGAGTTAAGGGCTTCCATTCAGGAAAAAGGAATCATCCAGCCGATCACCGTGCGAAGGATCGAATCCGGTTACCAACTCATCTCGGGCGAGCGTCGTGTGCGGGCTGCACGCGATGCTGGTCTCGCGCAGGTCCCTGCCTACATCATGCGGGTGGAGACGAAGGAGGAGATGCTCGAGCTCGCGTTGATTGAGAACCTCCAACGGGAACACCTCAATCCCATCGAGATTGCCATCTCCTACAAGCGCCTTATCGACGAATGCAGCATCACCCAGGAGCAGGTGTCACAAAAGGTTGGAAAGGATCGCTCGACAGTCACCAATTTCCTCCGTCTTCTCAAGCTCCCAGATGTGATCCAGAGTTCGGTACGGAAGGGAGAGCTCAGCACCGGCCATGCACGTGCACTTATTGCCGTAGAAGATCCTGTCATGCAGATGAATATCTTCACCAAGGTCGTGAGTAAGGGGCTGTCAGTGCGTGACGTGGAACGGCTCGTGAGAGACTATGGAAGAAAGAAAATCCGCCGCGCAAGGATCACAAGTCCTGGCACGGACATGACGTCCAGTTCCATCTCCAGTGTGGAAGAGAAGATGCGGCAGGCATTGGGAACGAAAGTGCAGGTCAAAACAATGCATGATGGAAAGGGAGAGATCGTAATTGAATACTATTCCGCGGACGACCTTGAACGTTTGATTGACGTGATGACTTCCAACACTCACTAACGCGCTCACCTTATGAACCGCCAGATCGTCTTAACGAAGCAAGCGCCTGCGCCCATTGGCCCATACAATCAAGGGGTGATCGGCCAGGGTACACTGCTGTTCACTGCAGGCCAGGTGGCCATTGTCCCTGCCACGGGAGAGATTGTCAGCGGAGGGATCAAAGAGCAGACCCGGCAAGTGATGCAAAACTTGAAAGCCATCCTTGAAGCGGGCGGGTCCTCACTTGCCCGCGTAGTAAAGACGTCTGTGTTCCTCAAGGATATGAACGAATTTGCAGCGATGAACGAAGTGTATGCCGAGTTCTTCCGCGAATCGCCGCCGGCACGGACGACCGTGGAAGTTGTCCGTCTTCCCAAGGACGTGCGTGTTGAGATCGAAGCAATCGGTCTCGTTGCCACCACCTAGCAACCTGACGATGAGGCACACGGTCGCCGGTATGTTGATGTGCCTGTTCTCATGCTGTGCGGTCGTTCATGCCCAGCAGGAGCCTGCAGCAGATTCAACTGCGACGGCCGCAAGCCAGGATTCCACGGCACTCACGGAACCCCTTCCGTTTACCACCGCTGGCCGCGTTGATACCCTCTCGACAGAATTCCATCCATCCAAATCTCCCGGACTCGCAATGCTATTCTCCGCGGTTCTTCCGGGAGCGGGGCAGGCATACAATGAGTCGTATTGGAAGGTGCCGGTTGTTCTTGGCTTCGGCATTTACTTTGCCTCCTCCTGGCTGCACAACAACCGGTTGTACAAGGATTACAGTGACCAGTACAAGGCGAGCATTACCGCCTCGATTCCTGGCGGGGATAGCAGGCTGTTGAACATCAGAGAGTTCTACAGGGAACAACGCGATACGTTCACCTGGTACTTTGCCATCCTCTACTTCATCAACATTGCCGATGCGTACGTGGACGCAAGTCTGTATGATTTCAATGTGGGGGATGACTTGTCGATCAGGCTTATGCCGGAGGTCCCGACAAGGCTGACGTTGCGAGTGACGTTCTGAACAAAGAGACCGGCGAGCAGAGACAGGCATGCGGTCCGTTCTCCGGTTTCCATGTTCCACTAATTAACAATCCGGGTAGACGCCTATGCTCAACTATGTCTGGATCTCACTGATTGCCATCGGCATCCTTGTCGCCGCAGGCAACGATGTGAACGATGAGATGCGCAATACATACAAAAACGGTGTTCCGTTGCAGGCGGGATTTGAAGTCAGCAATTTCATTCCGGGGCCGCGTCCATCGTGGGGAGGAGATCTTGTTCTTGGCGCAGAGGCGTACAACAGCTTCTACGGTGGCCAGAGTGCACAGGTGGAGATCCGGCAGGCCGTCACCATCTCCACGCTTGCCAATGGTGAGCGGTTGCTTTCGCTGGTGCCCAACGAGTCAACTCCAGTGCACTGGAAAGAAATGGCAAAGACGGCTACCGCAAAAGATAAGCTGACTGGGAAAGTGCGATCATCGATTTTTGATCCTGAGGGACGAGCGGCGGTCGTTCAGGTCGAGTTCGAGCCGGTCCGGTTTGTCAAGATGAAGGCTGTGACACAGGCGGCACTCGACATCGTGGGAATTGCCGTGAACATTGCGCTGGGGCTTATCGGCATCATGGCCCTGTGGCTTGGTGTGATGAAGGTGGCGGAAGAGGCGGGACTTCTCAAAGTTCTGACACGCCTCCTCACGCCGGTCACCCGTCGCCTGTTCCCCGACGTTCCGCCCGATCATCCTGCCGTCGGCGCGATGATCATGAACATCGCGGCGAACATGCTTGGCCTCAGTAATGCCGCGACACCGCTCGGACTCAAGGCGATGGAAGAGCTGAACAGGCTCAACCCCAAAGTCGGGACCGCAACCAACGCCATGGTCACGTTCCTTGCCATTAACACCGGCGGGCTGATCCTGATCCCGGCGACTGCGATCGCGGTGCGGGCTGCGGCAGGATCGGCAAATCCGGGAATCATTATCGGGACATCCATCATCGGCGCCGGGTGCGCTACCATTGCCGGGGTTCTCGCGTCGAAGCTTCTCCAACGTCTGCCACGCTACAGAAAAACCCTGGAGGTGAGCAATGGCTGAGTTCTTCCGTACGCTCATCAATACGATTTCGGTCCTTGCGATTCCACTGGTGCTGCTCGTATTTCTTGGTTGGGGGTTCTTCAAGAAGGTGAAGGTGTATGAGGTTTTTGTGGAAGGGGCAAAGGATGGTTTCAATACTGCTGTCCGCATCATCCCGTATCTGGTGGCGATGCTTGCCGCGATTGCGATCTTTCGCGCCAGCGGGGCGATGGAGATCCTGACCACAGTGCTCGCCCCTTTGACGTCGCTGATTGGTATGCCTCCCGAAACCCTGCCCATGGGGATCATGCGTCCCTTGTCCGGCAGCGGATCACTCGGCATAATGACGGAGTTGATGAAGACACATGGTCCGGATTCTCTGATCGGCATTATGGCGTCCACCATGTACGGGAGTTCCGAAACGACATTCTATGTCCTTGCCGTTTACTTTGGTGCTGTGGGGATAAAGAACACCCGTCATGCAGTTCCGGTCGGTATCATCGCCGATGTTGCGGGGATGCTTGCGGCGGTGTGGATTGTGAATCTTCTCTTTGGCTGATTTTCCCTTGCTTTTCAGAGGGTCACTCTCTATATTTTTGCCGACATGGGCCGCACTTCTCCGACGCGCGCCAACACCTGCCCACCATTGGATTCACAAGGGTAGGCGGTCCTGCCTGTTCTCTCCTTTTCCAGCAACAGTTAGTGACAGTCTCAAGAATTTCACGATTTGTTCACCACGCCAATGCATTCTCTTTCCCCTTCCGAGGGGGTTCTTAAAATGCACGTTGATTTCTAAGACAATATGAGTATGCTGAATAAGCTAGTCGTTGCCACCCTCCCCGTTGTTCCAAAGTCCGTTGTCCGCCAATTTGCGAACCGCTATATAGCAGGAGAAACCCTGGCTGATGCCGTCCGGTGTGTCCGGCAGCTTAACACCGAATCGGTCTGCGCCACGCTTGACGTTCTCGGCGAAGATATAACGAACAAAGAGGAGGCGGTGGTCTCCAGAAACCAGTCCATTCAGGTCCTTCACACTCTCACGCGTGAAAAACTCGACTCCAACCTTTCCATAAAACTCACATCGCTGGGGCTGAAGATGGGGCTGGACTTCTGCACGGACAATGTGCGGGAGATTCTGAGGGTGGCTGCTGGCTACGGAACATTCGTCCGCTTTGACATGGAGGATTCATCCTGCACGTCGGATACCATTGTCATCTTTCAGCGGCTGCAAGAGGAGTTTCCCAACACCGGCATTGTGTTACAGGCATACATGCGGCGCTCAGAAGATGACGTGAGGATGCTATTGAAAATGAACACGAATTTCCGTTTGTGCAAGGGGATATACAAGGAATCACCGCATATTGCATTCCAGGGAAGAGAGGAAGTCCAAAGAAACTATCTGACCCTCCTCGAGTTGATGCTCAGGAACAACTCATACGTTGGCATAGCCACGCATGACACAGTGTTGGTCGATGGCGCGCTCAGGATCATCGGTAAATTCGGTCTGAAGAAGAGCGGGTACGAATTCCAGATGTTGCTCGGTGTGAGGCCTGAACTGCGGCGCAGGCTCGTGCGGGAGGGGCACAAGGTGCGGCTGTATGTCCCGTTCGGCGAGCACTGGTATGGCTATTCGACCCGGCGGTTCAAGGAAAACCCGGAGATCGCGGGCTACGTCTTTAAGGCTTTGTTCACGCGTAACGCATAGGACCATGCGTTCATCATCACCCCTTCACAATAGAAGGAGTACCTATGGCAGAAGTAAACAACAAGTCCTCCGCAGCGTTCAAGCCGTTCATTGCGACGGAGACCATCGTGCCGGAGTTCACCATGAAGGCGATCCTTCTCGGTGCGCTGTTCGGCTTGATCTTCGGTGCGGCCACAGTGTACCTTGCGTTGCGGGCCGGTCTCACGGTGTCAGCCTCCATCCCCATTGCCGTCCTCGCCATTGCCGTGTTCAAGAGGTTCGGCAAGTCGACGATTCTGGAGAACAACATCGTGCAGACGATCGGCTCCGCAGGTGAATCGATTGCGGCCGGTGTCGCGTTCACATTTCCGGCCCTCATCTTTCTGGCGGGAGGGGAGGAGTACTTCACCTACTTCAACATTCTGACGCTGGCCTTTGTCGGCGGCATCCTTGGCGTGTTGTTCATGGTCCCGCTGCGACGTTCGCTGATCGTGAAAGAGCACAGCACCCTTCCGTACCCGGAAGGGACCGCGTGCGCCGATGTGCTGATCGCAGGCGAACGAGGTGGTTCGATGGCCAAGCGCGTGTTTGCAGGTCTTGGCATTGCGGTTCTGTACAAAACGTCGATGAGTATTCTTGGCCTCTGGAAGGAGACGCCGGGATACACGATGGCGAAGGGTTCCGTTTATCCCAACGCCAATGTGAGCGCAGAGATCACACCCGAGTACCTCGGCGTTGGTTATATCATTGGCCCAAAAATTTCTGGTGTGCTCGTTGCGGGTGGCGTGCTGGCCTACCTTGTTTTGATCCCTCTGATCTCGTTCATCGGTGACCTCCTCCCGACCATCCTCAAGCCCGGCGCGAAGCTGATCGGTGAGATGTCCGTGGGAGAAATCCTGCTCGGGTA
>JAERML010000195.1 GCA_016844425.1 Bacteroidota bacterium | reverse complement strand
GGAACCGTGGCGCATCCGGGCACCAAACACACTCCTACCACCATGAGACTGATGAAGACTTTCATGAGTGTTCTCCCTTTCCATTGTCCATAGACTGTCATCGTGCTTTCAGCACAGGAGGTGCAAACCTCCTGAGATATTCCAGGGCATTCTTGATCGAGGCATTCTTGTAGAGCCACAGCCCGAAGTCTCTATTGAGATAAGGATGATCGATCTTCTTTCTTTCTGCAACGCGCATGCCTCTGGTGTACGCCTTCGCTGCCCCTGATGAGTCCTTTTGCCCCTCAGCGGTGAGCGCAAGGTTGTACCACCCTTCCACCATGTTGCTGTCCTTCTTCACGATGTAAGAGAACTCCGTGGACGCTTGCTTCAGGTTCCCCCCTTTCCTCAGACCAATCGCATACCAGAGCCGCTTCTGCAGATCGGTGAGTCTTGTTGCGAATGGTATTCGCTTACGGAATTCCTGTTCCCGCTTCCAGTAGAAATCCTCCGGCAAACCGGGGGCCTTCATGATCAACCCCGGCAATGAACTTTGCTGCATGGAAGACTGCTGTTTCGTCTCAGTGAAGAACGCAACATCGTTCTGGGCAAGCTCTCGCTGAACCTGCAGCAGGGTGTAGTAGGTGTACCGCCTTGTGTTCACATCGTATTCATAGTATGTGTCCGCCACGCGAACACTCCGGGATGAGACGATGAAGCTTGCAATATCCTGATACTTCGAGCGAGAACCCGACGAAGGGGCGGCCCCCTCGAAAAGGAGGAGCAGATAGCTCATGCAGTTTCGTCGTGCGTCCTCCAACGAGCCCAATGTTGCCAGCTTGATGGAGTTGTCGTAATCAACCCCGACGCAATAGATGCTGTTGCCATCGCTGGGGAGCCGGGTCACCCAAGTCGGTCTCGGCTGTCCCCCGGCGGCAAACGCAACGCTCGTCAGCACCCCGCCCATTTGATTGACGGTCACGTCGCTGCCCGGTTTCAGACCGTGGAGTGTCTGCTTCAGTTCTTTCATCTTGCCAAAGTTCTCCTGGATACTCTGGAAGAACTCCAACCGATCTGCGTCGCTGGCTTCTTGATATGAAGCCAGGTCGATGTCGACCTTCCAAGCCAGGTCATGCCCCTCATCTGAAAGGCGCCAATACGTGCGGTAGTCTGCCTCAAACACCGTGCTGTTGATTACAGTGAGGATGGTAACACAGAACCCAAAGGCGATCTTCCATTTGCCCCATTTCTGGGCCATTAACCCCGCAAGCGCCCCGAGGATCCCGATGAGGCAGGTGAGTATGACGATGATCGTACCATAAACACTCCATTTGTCGAACGTGCCGCGGGCCTCAGTCAACTGTTCTTTCAATCGATCATACGCCGTCGGTTCGGAGAAAAGAACGTGGTTGAAACCAGAAAGGAGCAACGCGACGAAGAGGATGAGAACAAAGAAGCGGCGTGCTGTCATGGGACCTCCTGTTATGTATTATGACTGATCAGATGGCCAAGGATCGAAGATGACTAGGGAAGCGTCGCCCCGCGAGAATCCTTTTCCGCTCGAGGAAGTTCACCGGCAGTTGTGCAACTATTCCATTCTCCGCCGTCAGTGCCTTACAAGAGTCACACCTTCCTCATTCTCCAGACATCCGGCAGCTCACCGGTGGTTTCCCGGTCACGGTCCGGCGAAGATCTATGATCTGCCGAACGACCCTCTCAAGTCGACACAAATAGTTTCTTTGCCACCATCTCATACATCGCCCTAAATTCCCAGTAAGCAAGATGGGCAGCAATTCCGTTCACACCCATCTTGACCTCCAGGTTTTCATCGACCCGGTAGAAATCGAGACTGCCGCTCACCAAATCCTCCCGGTCCCAGAAATTCATCCAGTGAACATGATCGAAGTAGTCCTTGAACGGGTTCCCCAGCTCCTTGGGATTCTCCTGCTCCGTCAGCGGTTTTGCCTTGAAGCTGTGGTAGTGCGTGAGGATCTGGCGCCGCAGATACTGGTCATCCGGGGTGTGCTCGCGGAAGAAGAACGCGACCTTGTCCAGTGGCGACCCGAACGTGACGAACCCCTTGACTTTCCGGGCAAGAGCAGGCTTCACCTGGTGGAGGTTTACGGCGTGGTTCATCCGGTTGAGAGCGTCGTAGCCTATGACGCTGCCGAGCGAATGTCCCGCCACAATCACCTTCGCGTAGCGCTTGTCTTGAAGGAGCGCCAGCAACTCGACCGCCGCGCCGTCGAGAATCTGCTTCCGGATTTCAAAGAACCGGGACTTGATGTCCGTGGTCGAATAGACCACCACGTCGCCGATGTAGTCGATGGACTTCCGCTGGAACCAGTTGACAAGCGGGGCGAGGAGCCAGCTCAGTTTCTTGGGAACCGCCGCCGGAAAGATGGTGACAATACGCATGAGAGGGCCTAGGTACCGAAGGTACCAATGACGCTTGAACTTCTTGTCTTCGAAGGCGACCACCCTGTCCCGCTCGTACTTCTCCGCAATCTGTTCGTTCTCAGCGTAGAACTTCCGTGCACCTTCCGATGTGTCCACGAGCCAGGAGACAATATCGGAGAACGTTGCCTGTCTCTGCACCTTGTGCGCCCAATAATACTCATACAGATCGATCGCTGAGTTCTTTCCGCCGTTGCGACGGATGGAGATGTAGTTCTGTACCCACCCCCCGCGATCCACGGCACGATGTTGACCGGGAAAGAAACTCCCCTCATTGAGATCCTCGAGAACGTTCCAGAACGTCCCTGCAAATGCATCAAGGGTTTCGAATGGGTTCTGTTCCCCGATCCCGTGGATCACGAGGATGGCGGTGCGTTCTTTGGGCCAAACGTTCATGGTCTGAGCAGACCTCCTTCCGGCCTTATGATGAATCCTGGTTAGGTCAGGATATCAACGAAGAAAATGTCTCCGCATGTGTTTGAATTCTCTCGCCGTACATGGCAGCTTGTCCCGGTCCATTGTACAGCGAAGCGAAGTCGTTGAACTTTTTCCGCTGCAATGCCACAACCATCGGCGATGTGGTGCCGGGACCCTGAAGGAAATCAAAGAGTGCAATCGTCTGGTAGCGGATATCGTTGCGGAAGGTATTGAACATGGAATGAACGGAATCATACCCAATCCGGGCATGGTTGAACCCCATGATCTGCGGCCCTCCCATGCTGATGGAGCGGAGCGCGGCACTGTCGTGGAGTGTCCGTGCAAACTCGAGGACCCGCCACTCGAGCTGTTGATCCCCGTGGAATTCACGCCACTTGCCATTCGACTTCTCCCGGAACTTGTGATCCCTCCATCCCTTGGTCTGGTCGTATGCGAAGTGAGCTGCAAACAGGGCCGCATTGGTCTTCCCCCATTCCCGCCAGAAAACGTGATTCTCGAACCGGATGATCATCGAGCCATCCGCGTTGAATCCCTTCCCTCCGGACTCAACACAAAGAACGGCAACCGTTGTGGCTGGTTCAATTCCGACCCGGTCGCTCAGGATCTCGAGGAGGCCACCCTGGGAATTCCACGTCCGGGCAACGAGGCGTTGAATGGGTGAGAAGCTTGATGACACGTCAATGCGCTCAAACTCTTTCGGTGGAAGAGGGACGATTTTCAGGTCGTCTTCTTCGTGAAAGAATCCGGCAGCCGGATTCGAGTCCTGGATTGTGAGGTAGTCACCGTGCACGTACGCCGCAGCGCCGCTCCAAGGTATCTTGAACCATCCACCCGTGCGATCCAGAATACTCACGGATATTCCCCGCTTGAGTGTTCCGATCGGCTGCTTGAGTGTCGTTGGTTCGGGTCGGACGTTAAGCGTGGTTGCAGTGACAACACCGGTGAGGCCTGGCATGGCTCCTCCTATTCTGCTGCCTGAAGGCGAAGTCGGTTGTGCTTCCGCGGTGGGCGCCAGC
>JAERML010000194.1 GCA_016844425.1 Bacteroidota bacterium | reverse complement strand
TGCACGGGAGCCGAGAGAGGCGAGTTGTCTTGCGAGATACTGGTGGCGGAGCCTGAGCATCGGATCACCACCCGGCAGCGTGACGGATTGGAGTTGCGTTGCAAGTTCCCGGGCTGAAGCGAGGATCTTATCCAGTGACAACTTCTGCGTCCGTGCATCTTCCAGCCACTCTTTCGGTCCGCTGAAGGCATCGACATAATCTGCATCATGCTGCCCCACGGCAAGCACGAGTTTGACGTACTGTTCTGCGATCGCATTCATAGTCGGTGGTTTGAGGTGTGATCGTCCCAGATGAGAAATCTTTCAAGGGAATGTACGGAGACGCATCGCCATCAGCAAGAGGAGAGTGATGTTACGGTCTGTGGACAAGCCAGACGCCGAGAAGAATGGCGGCTCCTCCTAGCAACACAGGGATCGTCACGACCTCATGAAGCAGTGCGGCAGCAACACCCACCGCCACGAGGGGCTCGAGATATAGAAGGACACCAACACGAGAGGCGGGGATCGCCTTGAGTGCGTCGTACCAGAAAATGTACGCAAGTCCGGAACAGAAGATTCCGAGAAACGCTATGCTCGTCCAGCCTTGCGGGCTCACAGTGTGCATATCCGACAATCCGTCTCCGGCCCATACAAGCAGGCCGGTAAAGAGCCAGCCGAGCGTCATGACATGGAACATCATGTTTGTTGCAGAGAATGTTCTGAGACCTCGACGCGATAGGATGGAGAAAACCGCCCAGTTTGGCGCGCTGATCAGGACGAGGACAGCCACCGAGTTTTTCTTTGAGAAAAACCCAGCCAAGAAGAGCGATGAAGATCGGTGTTGTGGAAACGATCCAGGCAGTCGTTGTGGCCTGCGCGGTAACCAGTCCATTGGCCTGCAACCATTGATGAAAGGTGATGCCGACGAATCCGAGGAGGGCAAGGTACCCGAATTCCCGCAGTGAGACCATCGACAGCTCCTTGCGCGTGATGCCAAAGAGCCCGAGGATCACCACACCAAGGCCAAAACGGAGCCAGATGATGGTCATCGGCGCAGCTTCCCGGAGAGCAATCTTCGTTGCGATGAATGATGCGCCCCAGACCACGACGGCAAATGTGGCCTTAACCAATGCGCGCATACTCTCAGGCTTTTCGGTCATAGAGAAGAAGGAAAACGATCGGATTCAAAATACAGGGGTTCTATCGAAAAGAACAGCACTTCGGCAATCACTTTCCGTAACGGAAGCAGTCGGTTGTGTGGTCATTCACCATCCCGACGGCCTGCATGAAGGCATAGCAGATTGTAGAGCCGACAAATCGGAACCCCCGCTTCTTCAGGTCTTTGCTCATCGCGTCCGACTCAGGGGTGGTTGGAGGGATATCCTTCAGGGAGCGACGCTTGTTCTTGAGTGGCTTGCCGCCCACGAACTGCCAGATGTAGTTGTTGAACGTACCGAACTCCTTCTGCACGGCAATGAATGCCTTTGTGTTCGAGATGGTTGCCGCAATCTTCAAGCGGTTCCGGACGATCCCTACATTCTTCAGCAGAGACTTCACCTTTCGTGCATCGTAGCGCGCCACCTTGACGGGATTGAAATTGTCGAATGCCTTTTTGTAGTTGCTCCGTTTTCTGAGAATTGTCAGCCAACTCAACCCGGCCTGTGCGCCTTCGAGCGTCAGCATCTCAAACAGCTTCCGGTCGTTATGGACAGGTACGCCCCACTCATGATCATGGTAGCTGATATAAAGAGGGTCGGATGTGCACCAGGCACAACGAGTGGGGGTCATTGTTGAAATCTCACGTTCGTTATGGCAGCGCCTTTAGATAGACAACGACATCTCTGGCGTCCTGCGGCGCCATCTTAAACGTTGGCATCGGGGCACGCAATGGCGTGTGCATAGGGTGACATCTGTCGGGGGAGGTTCTTACGATCCCTCCAGAACCTGATCGAGAATTTCCTCCGCCGCTCGCGGCATCCCCAGCTTGAGCGCGTTTGCCTGCATCGTTTGCATCTGCTGCTGGTTCTGCAGCAATTGCCTGACGCGGAACTCCAGTCCGGCATCATCATACGCCTTGAAGGCCGCGCCATGCTCGAGGAGATAATCGGCATTTCGTTCCTCCTGGCCCGGGATCGGCGACACGACAATCATGGGAAGTCCAAGTGCAAGACACTCGGACGTAGTGAGGCCGCCCGACTTGGTGATGGCCAGATCGCTTGCGGCCATCACACGTTCGATTGTTGTCGTGAATCCCATTGGGATCATGCGGCCAGGATGATCCTTTGCCAGTTTCTGCAAATCGGCCAGGAGTCGGGTGTTCTTTCCTGCAAGAGCGATAAGTTGCAGCGGCCGGTCGATGCTCAACAGTCTGCGCGCCAGGGCCTGGATTCGGCCAACGCCTGCACCGCCAGACATAAGGAGAAGCGTCGGCAGCGTGGGGTCGAGGCCGAGTTCCCGTGCACACTCCATCCGTTGTGGCTTTGCAGAGAAGGCCGGCATAATGGGAATGCCGGTAACATGAATATCGTCCCGCTCCACTCCCCGATCCTCCAGACGCCACGCAACTTCATCGCTTGCCACGCAGTATCCGGAAAGATGCTTATGGACCCAGAGCATGTGGACGTCGAAGTCTGTCACGACAAGCCAGACGGGTTTCGTGAAGAGTTTTTTCCTTCTCCAGCGAGAAAACAACTCCGCAGGAAGAAAATGTGTGCAGATGACGAAGTCGGGTTGGATTTCGCGCAAGACCGCCTTGAGTTTCTGTGTGTTCAGTCGTTCGATGGCGATGCGGAGCTTATCCGTGCTGGAGTTGAGCTTCCTCCGATCACTCTTCTGGTAGAGATATCCCCAGAGGACGGGATGATGCTCGACGAGTGGGAAATAGGACTCCGCATAGACCTTCCGGAATAGGGGAGGTACCAGTGTCATCAGGTCGATATGAACGACTCGGAGGTGCGGGAAACGTTGTGCTGCCGTTGCTGCGAGAGCTTCTGCTGCCCGGACGTGGCCGGTACCTGCAGAGACGCTGAAGATGGCAATCGTTTGCTGGGGCATGGAGCCGGGAAGAGTGGTCATGCGAGCCTGAGCCTGGTGATTGTTACACAGGTTTGAATCGCTCAAACGGTTGCCGGCAATTCTCACACACATACATCTGTTTGCAGAGTGTTGCGCCGAAAGCGCTCTGCATGCGTGTATGGTCCGACCCACAGAAGGGGCACCGGGCAGGCGTGTTCAGGCTGTCGGTGAGGACTTGCTGGACTCTTGGAGGTGGTGCGATTCCGTAGACGCGAAGCTTCTCCAGCGTTGCCTCCTCCAGCATATCGGTTGACCATGGTGGGGAGAAGGTCATTGCGATCTTCACGTCCTTGCACCCGATGTTCTTCAGTCGCGCACGAATTTCATCTTTCATGTGGTCAAGCGCAGGACAGCCGACGAATGTGGGAGACATAACCACAGAGACTTCATCATTCTCTATACTCACGCTCCGGATGATCTTCATCTCCACAAGCGAGAGGACGGGGATCTCCGGGTCCTGGATTTTTGCCAGTTCGGACCAGATGATGGATTCGGTGAGGGGTTGATTGGGTCCCGAACTCTCCCCCGCCTGCGGGCCGGAACGCCTTACGGCGTGCAGGCCCGGCCCCCCTCTTAGGAAGAGAGGGGAGTCTAAAGTCAGGGTGCTCTTGCCGGAGTCATCCCCCTCCCTTCGTAAGGGAGGGGTTAGGGGAGAGTTCAGCTTTCCTGCGAGCCGTTTGAGAACACCATTCAAGTTCATCTCCACTTCTTCATTCCTGAAACGCATCACTTCAATGCCAAGATCGTTGATGACTGCCGTCCTCAACTCGTCTCGCTCCTTCATGCGCTCATGAATCCGCCCATCAAGTTCGATCACAAGGCGATGCTCATGACAGTAGAAGTCAGCAACATAAAACGTTTCCTTCCCAACGGCATCGACAAAGATCGGGTGTTGACGCAGGAACTTCTTTCCCCGGAACCGTTTAGCTCTAAGACCTCTCCACACGATCTGCTCGGCACGGGTCTGGTTCTTGCGCAGTTCCCGACATACATTCAAGGCAACTTGAAGAAGACGTTGATCGCGGGACAGGCTCATGATCAATTCCAATTCTCTCGTAACTCTTCCCTTACCACTTTGCACCGGGCGCTATTCTATACACAAGCTGCAGATCATCCACAAGCTGGTTCAGGTGTTCCGTGTGTTTGCCTTGACGCCCGCCGAGGTCGGGTGTGCAGTTGATGGACGAGGTGCCGTTCTGCGTGTTTACCGGTGGTTTGAGTGATGCCGAACCAAGGACGGGCACAACTCGCTGCAACCATTCGCGCTGCAACACCTCGTTGCCGGGAAACACACCGGCCGCCATCAATGCATCCTCTCCCTCGAGTTTCTCGAAGATACCAAGAGATTGCGGAAAGGCCGCATCAAGAGCTGCCTGCATCCGACGATGACTTTCATCCGTTGCGTCTCCGAGCCTGGTGACGAGCCCCTTCAGGTGCATCAGGTGATACGCCTCCTCGCGTAGCAGCTTGCCGGCGATGTCCTTGAACGCGGGGAATGAGCTCCTTCCAAACGATGATAGTCTCACATGTTCAGCTTCATCAAACAGGTATTGCCGCAGGACAGTATACGCGAAATCGCCCCTTGGATACGTTACGAAATGACAGCAGACAGCAAGAGAAGTCCTGCCACCCACGCTCAAAAGCCATCGAGTCCGGGGATTTGCCGGTGAGTTGCTCATACAACGTATACCAGACCAGTGAATGCCCCAGTTCATCCTGAGCGATGTTGGAGAATGCGATGTCTTCTTCAAGAATGGGGGAGTGTCCGGTCCACTCGGAGTTGCGGTGGCCGAGCATCAACTCGTCATCTGCCAGGGCGAGGATATAGCGCAGGAGTTGTTCCCGCGGCAATCCTGCCGGAAGATCACTCATGCGACAACTCCTTTGCCGGCGCGTCGAATGCTTTGGGGTCCCTGTAGCTCTTATCCGTCGTCTGCGCGAAGAAATCGTCGTCCTGGTAATCCGTGGCAGTAATGTCCTTCGTACGCACCACCCAGAGGCTTACACATTTCAGGCGACGCGCAAACTGGTCGCGCGCCATCTGCAGTGCCATCTCCGGGTCGGGTGCATGGAGGGAGCCCACGTACATGTGCGGGTCACCCCTCTTGCTCTGATGAAATACCTCGTACGTTTCCCACTGTGTGTCGGTCATGCCGTGACTTCCTTTGCGCGCTGCTTTGCGGCCAATGCCTCACGCACCCACCGTCCTTCCTCGTGTGCTTTGCGGCGCGTTTCCAACCGCTCCTTGTTGCACGGCCCATCACCGTTGACGACGCGTTTCAACTCTTCCCAGTCTGGTTGTGTGTAGTGCCAGTGGCCAATCTTCTCATCATACCTACACGCCCTGTCCGGAACATCCATGCCGAGGGCGCGGATCTGTGGCACAATGTGGTCGACAAACTCCTGCCGTACCTGTTCGTTGGTCTTCGTTTTGATTTTCCAACGCATCGCAAGCTGAGAATGCACCGACAACCCCATGCTCTCAGGTGGGCCGGACATCATAAGCGTGGGATACCACCAGCGGTTGATGGACTCCCGTACCATTGATTGTTGTTCAGGTGTCCCCTTCGCAAGAGCAACAACTGCATCATATCCCTGTTTGATGTGGAATGACTCTTCGTAACAGATGCGCTTCATTGCGCGGGCGTATGGACCGTACGAGCTCTGGGCGAGCATCGTTTGGTTGATGACAGCGGCGGTATCGACAAGCCAACCGATAACACCGACATCGGCCCAGGTAGGGGTTGGATAGTTGAAAACGTTCGCGTACTTTGCTTTGCCGCTCAGCAGTTCATCCAACATCTGTTCGCGTGTTACACCCAGTGTTTCGGCCGCACTGTAGAGGAGCTGGCCATGACCTGCCTCGTCCTGCACCTTTGCCACCAGGGTGAGCTTTCGCCGGAACCCCGGTGCGTAGGGGATCCATTTACCCTCTGGCAGCTGCCCCACAATCTCGCTGTGGGCATGCTGGCTCATCATGCGGATGAGGTTCTTCCGGTATTCATCAGGCATCCAGTCGCCGGGTTCAATCTTCTCTCCCCAGTTGATCTTCGCCTCAAAGTCCGCAAGTT
>JAERML010000193.1 GCA_016844425.1 Bacteroidota bacterium | reverse complement strand
CCACCACAGTGTTTAATGATGTCGTCGAGCGTTTTGGCGATCGGATTCCTGCGACCTATGCTTTGGCTCAAAACTACCCGAATCCATTCAACCCGGCAACATCGATCCGGTTTGAGCTTCCTCATGCAGGCGACGTCTCCCTCAAGATTTACTCAATGATTGGAGAGGAAGTGGCGACGCTTGTGAACGGGAATCTTACGGCAGGCGTCTATACTGCGCGCTGGGATGCTGGGAGTGTGGCAAGCGGAATGTATATCTACAGGATTCAGGCAGGGAGTTTTGTCGATACGAAGAAGCTGCTCATGATAAAGTAGCGACTCCTCAATACAGAGAACCAAACGGCCGTCTCCATAAGGGGGCGGCCGTTCGTGTTTTCTTGAGAAACTCTTCAACAAGAGAGGCCTTGCGAATCAATAACGAGAACAACTATAAGCTCGAGAGAAAAGCATTCATCATATGAACGTCTTCCTCGCCGCCTTGTTTGTTCCTAATCGGAATGGTATCTTGAAACTGTCATCGCTCTCCTTCTCATGGAAAGAGTTTACAAGCTCATTCGT
This sequence comes from Bacteroidota bacterium, assembly GCA_016844425.1. Next base: position 3,365 of record JAERML010000193.1, on the reverse strand, counting down.
CTTAACCGGCTTCTGCGAAGTCACCGTGTGAAGTTCGCGGCTGCGCTGGCAGCTCACCATCTCCGCTTCAGGCATCTCGCTGTACGCGTCGATCCGGTGATGGCCTGCAACCTGCGATGCACGATGTGTTTCTTTAGCAATGAAGAGTACGTTAAGAACGCCAAGGGTATCTTCACCTCAGCGGAGATTGAGCGCCTTGCCGACATGTTCTTTCCCCGCGCTCTGCTTGCTGTGTTTGGCTGTGGTACCGAGCCGACGCTCTACAGGGATTTCCCCGAGCTTGTCAGGCTTGCACAACGACACAGGGTACCCCATATCGGCTTCACGACCAATGGACAACTGCTTCAAGAAGAACACATCCGGAAGTTTATAAAGTACGGCCTGCACGAGCTGACCATTTCCACACACGGCGTTACCAAAGAGACATACGAACGGTTCATGGTCAACGCATCATTCGAACGACTTCACGATGTACTCCGCCTCTTTGATGCCGTAAAGAGAGAAACCAATTCAACACTTCCTCACCTCCGGCTCAATTACACGGTCAATGCAACAAACCTGGATGATCTCAACCTGTTCTTCGATGTCTACGGCAAATACAAGATCAAGACACTCCAGGTTCGACCCATCATCGACTTCCATGGCCAATTCCGGGATTTGCTGACTGCCAACGATCTCCCAAAATACGATGCCGCTATTGCCAAGCTGCACGCTGAGTGCAAAGCGAGGGGAGTCGTTCTCCTCGCAAACACCTCAGACCCAACATTTGAGACTGAAAACTCGAACAGCGCAATCCTCCAAGCTGTCCACCGCCGCATCACTCCAATGGAGGTGTGGAGGCCTGACTTCAACTGGCGCACCGAGACGTACGTTGAGTTCTGCAAAAGGATTGGCTGGTCTTCTCATCTTCTCAAGCTGATATTATCTGATCTGGCCGACGTGAACAGATACAGCACCGGCGCTTGGGGCAAACATTCGGCAAAGTATGAGGTTGAGTCACCAACCTGAGTGCCGCCATTACCTGTGGTATCGGAGAACGCCGGTGAAGTTGTCCCACCGAACGGTCCGTGTCCAGCCTTGTCTGAACCCAAACCTGCCGGAAAAGCGTTAGTTCTTCAGCCTCTTGAGGATCGTCTCCATTTCATCCATCACGCGGTTCATCTTCCTGATCGTCAGCTCGAACGGAAGCGACGTGGTCATATCCACCCCGGCGTTCTTGAGCAAAGCAATGGGATAGTCGGAGCCACCTGCTGAAAGGAAGTCGATCTTGCAATTCTGCATTAGGGTTGCTATAATCCTACGTGCTTTCACATTCTTCGATCTCGGCCAATTAACAACGCCATTGAGGGTCTTTAGCTCACATCCACTCCTCCTTCTCTCCGCACTTGCCACCACTACGGCATTGATTTTTTCTCTGTGGATCCAGCCTAGGATCGTTCAGGTATCCAGCTATCAAGTTGCGGAAGACGGATACGACCAGTTGGCATATGGACTTTATTTGCAAGGATCACTTTCCTACTACCCAAACAAGTCCCCCACCGTGTTGAGAGGACCATCCTACCCGGCATTTGTGGCAGTTTTGCTTAGTGTCAATGAACAATGGTATCCAACCATCGTTCAGGTTGCCCAAGCTCTGTTGCATGCATGCACTTGTCTGCTTGCCTATGGCGTCGCCATCATGCTTTTCGATCCAAGGCATGCGCTCATCGCGGGACTCCTCACTTCAATCCACCCTTACCTGATTTGGTACACGTCGAAGGTCGTAACCGAGAGTTTTGCGACATTTCTGTTCACAGCAATAGTGTTTGGTGTCATTTTTGTGCTCAGACATCACAAGCCACTTGCCATTGTCATACTTGGAGTAACATTAGGAACTGCTGCGTTGTGTAGAGGATCATTTCTCCCGCTCGTGCTCCTCACTCCGCTCTTCATGCTACGAGCCCTACAGAGCCAGTATCGATGGAGAATCGCAAGCAGTGTCCTCGCAATTGCGTTAGCGCTCATTTCCACTTGGACTTTTCGCAACTACACACTCACGCATCGTTTGATTCCTGTCCACTCTTTGCTTGGCTACAACCTTCGCGCAGGCGATGTACATGCTGAGTTCTACGAGCATGCACCGTTCAGTTATTTTCAACTCATGACCTTCAAACAACTCGACATAAGCTTTCGTGGTGATACCATCTCGCACCCCTGGTTGCGCAACTCGGAAACGATGATTGCACTTGAGGCTGACAATGAGCTGATAGAGAGATCATTGAAAAGGTATGCGTACGAGCCGCTCCTGGTGGTTCGCAAAGCCTTGCTCGGCCCTGTCATGTTCTGGACACTCAGCAGCAGTCCCGCAGCAACCGTCTTCAGTTCGCTATTCCAAATTCCTCTTCTGATCTTCTTCATTGTTGGGGGTGTCCGCGCTTTCAAGCTGCACGGCGTATTCTCGAATCACACAATCCCCATTTTACTCATTGCCACTTACTTTCTCTGCTACATTCCCATCCTTGCGATTGCCAGGTTTAGTGTGGTGCTGGTCCCTACGATGCTGCTGTACGCGGTGGTACCATTTCGAAAGGACCTAACAAACTCTCAATCCAAAAGAACTTCTAAAGGCTCTCAGCTTCACGAACTCTCAACTCCAAGAACTCTATAGACTCTTGACTCTACAGAGCGGGGCTTTGGTTGTTTCTGGGTAACTCCCGTTAGTTCTTTAGCCTCTTGAGGATCGTCTCCATCTCATCCATCACACGGTTCATCTTCTTGATCGTCAGCTCGAACGGCAAGGACGTGGTCATATCGACCCCGGCGTTCTTGAGTAAAGCGATCGGGTACTCGGAACCACCTGCTGAAAGAGAGTTCAGGAACTTCTTCGTGGCCGTCTTGTCGCCCGTCAGTACCTGCTCGGAGAGGGCCGCCGATGCAGTATACGATGTGGCGTATTGGTACATGTAGAAATTGTAGTAGAAGTGGGGAATGTGTGCCCACTCGGACTTGATCTCATCGTCCACGATGCACACTCCCTTGTCGTGTCCGTAGTACTTCTTCGTGATCTCCATATAGAGGTCGTTCAGCTTGTCGCCGGTCAGCGACTCCCCTTTCTCTGCCATCTCATGTATGCGCAGCTCAAACTCCGCAAACTGGGTCTGCCGGAAAAGTGTCCCCTTGATTCCCTCAAGGTAATTGCCGAGAAGCGAGAGGCGGACATTGTCATCCTTGATCTGCTTGAGCATATAGTCGATCAGCAGGGCCTCGTTAAACGTGGAGGCAACCTCGGCAACAAAGATCGGGTAGTTGGCTGTCGGGAACGGCTGCGTCTTGTTGGAAAGATAGCTCTGCATTGTATGCCCGAGCTCGTGGGCGAGTGTGCTCAT
>JAERML010000192.1 GCA_016844425.1 Bacteroidota bacterium | reverse complement strand
GTCCGCGCAAGTCTGGCGAACTTGAGAATCTCCCAGTCGTTCACACCGCGGATAAGGACAACATTCAGTTTGATGGGATTGAGCCCTGCACGAACAGCGGCTTCGATACCGTTCCAAATCGCATCGAAACACTTGCGCCGCGCCATGGCATCAACAATGCTTCGTTCGACTCCATCCAAACTGATGTTCACGCGGTGGAGGCCAGCAGCCGCGAGGTGGTCAACCTCGTCCTGCAAGAAGTATCCGTTGGTGGTCAACGCAATGTCGGCGATACCCTCGATACTCCGGAGTTGCCTGACAAGTTTCCAGAGATCCTTGCGCATCAGTGGCTCACCGCCAGTCAGCCTGATGTGGGAAACGCCAAGTCCGACCATAATGCGCGCAACGCGCGCAAGCTCTTCGAAGGTGAGCAGACTTTCTTTCGGCAGCCATTCCATCCCCTCGGCCGGCATACAGTACCGGCACCGGAAATTGCACCGGTCGGTCACGGAGATGCGCAGATTGGTGACCGTGCGTCCGAATCTGTCAACGAGAGTAGGCATGGAAAAGATCAGACTCGCCAGGGGTGGACGCGTTACTTCCCACCCATTTCCAGATCATGCTGGCCAACAACCCAGGCCAGCCCCTCTTCATAATGCTCTTGCTTCCAAATTGGCACCACCGTCTTTACGCGGTGAATCGCATAGCGATTCGCTTGGAATGCCTGATCCCGGTGTGCCGCAGAGATCGCGGTCACCACCGCAACATCGCCGATGGCCAGCATCCCGACCCGATGAACAAGCGCAACTTCATGCACCGCCCATTGGTGACGGATTTCCAGTTCGATCTCCGCCATCATCTTCTCCGCCATGGACACGTACGCGGAGTACTCCAGTTGCCTCACCCGCCTGCCTCTCGAATGATTCCTCACTGTGCCAATGAAGAGATCCGTCCCACCGGACTGCGGTGTAATGATCCCGGCGATGATTTTGGAAACATCGATAGGCGTGGAGAGAACGGAGACCATATCGCTCCTGATGAATGCAGGATTTTTTGTCCCGAAGACAGTGAATACCACAACGTCTTCTTCTGTCTTCGTGCTTCTGTTGTTGACCTTTTCTATCCGCCGCTGACGGGTGGAATGAAGCTGATCTCATCCCCGGCCTGAAGTGAATGATCCAGCGAAACGTACGTCAGGTTCACTGCAAGCCGGAGGCTCGGTTTCCACTGATCCAGCTCAGGATACCGCGACGCCAACACACGGAACGCCGACTCACCGGTATATGGTGGAGGAACAGCGAGTAACAACTCGCTCTCATGCAGCACGTCCCGCAGGGGACCGAACACTTTCAATCTAACGGAGATCATTCATCATCAAGGCATAGTGTGCCGCACCGATGAGGGCTGTCTTGTCATTCAGGATAACCGAGACAGGCATTTGCTCAAGAAGGGAACGGTATCGCCCCTTTCCAACAAACGATTCGATGAAATCACCGCCCTGTAATCGGGATAAGATCTTTGGTGCAATCCCTCCTCCGATGTAGACGCCTCCGGTGGAGAGGAACTTCAGCGCAGTGTTTCCCACCTCCGCCCCATAGATCGTTACAAACATCTCAAGCGACTGAACGCAAACATCGTCCTTCCCTTCCATTCCCGCCTGCGAGATGGCTGCCGGGGGATCGCCTCCCGCCATCTGCTCCTGCAACCAGGTAGGTTCCGGAGAAGATGCCCGTGAGCGAAAGAACTGGTAGAGGTTGACCATTCCGGGTCCGGAAACAATTCTCTCATAGCTTACCCGTCCAAACCTGGCTAGGAGGAACCGAAAAAGTTCGACCTCGAGCTCATTCCGCGGACCGAAGTCCGTGTGTCCACCCTCCGACGGAATCGCGCGATATCGCCGGCCATCCCAAACGAGAGCACCTTCGCCCAACCCAGTTCCCGCTGCAACAACGGCAATAGTCCTCCGGGGTTGCGCGGTTCCCGGCTTCAGTACTAGAATGTCTCGTTGCTCCAGCCGCAGCGTGCCGTAGGCAGTTGCTTCCAGGTCATTGATCAATCCGACCTGCGGTAACTGCAATTCCGCCGCTACTTCCCGCCCATCGATCAGCCATTTCAGGTTCGTGAGCCTGCTTCGCCCATCGACGATCGGGCCGGCAATGCCGAACGCAGCTGAGGATATTTTGGCAGGATGGTCCTTACGAAGAACCCGGAGAACATCGTTGAGGGTAGTGAATTGCTGGCTCGGATAGCTCATCACAAGTTTTTGAACAAGCTTGTCACCCTCCGCGTCATAATACGCCAGATTAATCTTGGTTCCTCCGATATCGCCTGCCAGAATCATGAGTGTTTTACCTTTTCGAGTAATGATGCCGCGTCACTGTCGACCATCCAGACGAGGTTGCCGGAAACCGGCCTGACCATTTGGGCAGGATAGACTGCGTCACCCCCGGTGAGAATGTTACGGACGATTTCCGCCTTCCCCTTGCCCGACACGAGAAAGAGAATGTTCCGTGCATTATTGATCAGCGGAAATGTCATGGTAATCCGGTACGTTTCTAATCGCTCCACGTAGACACAGGTGACGAGCCGGTCGCGTTCCTCCAGCGCTTGAGTGCCAGGAAACAACGACGCGGTATGCCCATCCTCACCGAGACCGAGCATTATCAAATCGAACGCAGGGAGAGTCCGGCCATCTTGGGGAATGGCCTGCCTCACCTCTTCTTCATACCGGGCAGCTGCTGTCTCCGGGGGCAACTCCGTCTCGATGCGATGAATATTGGAAGGCGGGATGGCTGCGCGATCAAGGAATGCCTCCCTGACCATCCGATAATTGCTCTCCGGTGAATGGGGAGGCACGCAGCGTTCATCGCCCCAGAAGAGATGCACCGCCGACCACTCGATCCGTTTGGCGAACGACGATGTCGTGAGAAGTTCATAAACACGACGCGGTGTGGTACCTCCGGAAAGAACCAGCGATGCCGTGCCACGCAACCGAATTGCTTCCATCAAGAGGAAGGCAATCTTTTCGGCAGCTCGTCGCACAAGCAAATCCTGATCTGGAGCGATATCAACCGGAATGTTCATCTCAGGAGCTTCATCAGTGTCGCAAGACTTCCCTCGTACATGTGATCACGATGAAGATCGTCGAGGGCGAGTGAGACCAGCTCCGCCTCGGTCTTGTGTGTATGTGGCAACACCGTGCCGACAGATCCGGACTGTCGTATTCGTATACAGTCATTCCTTTCTGTCATTTCATGGATCACGTTGAAACCATCACTACCATGCAAGGTAATGGACTCAATTCCTCCGGCGAGATTGGCACGAGGAGGGACGGCGGACAACGTCACGGTGATTGCCTGTTCATCCAATCTGAATTTTGCAGTCAGGTTTCCGGCATCCTGTAGGGGATGCACCTGTATCCACCGGAGCGAACGCGCCATCCACCCAACGAGCAGGAGAGATTGACTCAACCCTGAATGCCGCGGCGTTGAAGAAGTGGAATAGCCAATCTGAACAGACTCGAGAAATGGGAGATGTTTCCGTACTTCCAACGGCTGGAACACCTGGGCGAGAAGAGCGCGCCACTGTAAAAGGTGCGTCCAGGCGAGGTCGCCAAAGGCCGCGGCCCCGTGGTTTTCGAGCAGTTGCCCCCACGCAACAAGTGAAGTTCGAGGGGCGCTATCCTCGGAGGAATCTATCAACAAACGATCAGCTACCTGAATCAGCGAGGGAAGAACGGCATCGTGAAGGTCAACTCGGTGTTTCCAGAGAAGAACTGTTGGTACGTCAGAGACAAGAAGCGAAGTGACAATGCTTGGTATCTTGTTTGCTTCGGTTCAACCGGCAGCGAGCACCGGGCAGAGATCCATGCGTCCAGCAACGGAGTTCCGGACCGCCGGTCTGCCGTAATGAGAAAAATCCGAGAGGGGTGGTCCAGGGTCACCTCCCCCACCAGGTCGCCAATCTCCGTTGCCGCCTCTTCGGTGTCGGTGACGACCACCAAGTTCATTGAACAGGCGCGCACAACAGGTGAGCTGCTCCCGTCTTCGCCGACGTCATCCGAGGCGTGCTTCCACAATCGCATCAGTTCCCGCTCGATGGCAACCACGTCGACCTCGCGGGGTGCACCCAGGAGGACGGTCTGTTGAGACTCGTTCACAGGATCCGAGAGAATGGAAGGTTGATGGACTGTGTAGAAATATACTCAAGTGATGTCAAAATTCCACAACAAAAGAAATCGATTTTCTGGTTCTGGTCTTTCCGGGGTCATGGAGCCGAGTTCCGGCTTGCATTTTATGGCACAACTTTTATTGTTACTATGTAGGTGAGTGAGCGTTCGTTGACAACCTTTCTCTCATCCACTTGTCAGGAGGATTAGATGGAGCGTCTCAGTCTGGAAACCTTTCTCTCTGGCGCGCGCGATATGGAAGCAATGCAGTATGTGGTGCTGCAACGCTTGAAAGGATACTACGATGAGTTCTCCCACAACAGACTGTACCCCGGACTGGGCGACCTGATCCAGTTGGTCTCACTGTTTGACGATCTCATCCAGAAGAAGTCGGACCTCCAGGGGCTTCTCCCTCATCGTCTGAAGGAGTTGGACATTGAGAACCAACGCCTTGTGTATGAACCTGTGCAGGGAAACGACGCCGAGTTTAACAAGGCGATGGACCTGATTCTTTGGGCATTGCCCCATCTGAAGAAGGCAATTGAAGAAGGAATGGACATCTACAACTTTGTCGACGAGCATGTGGTGATCGAAGAGGTGGGCATCCTCCCTGTCTATCGTGAAGAGGGCTACTGGTTTGTCCCGGACATGAAGATCTCGCGGCTTCATCTCCTTCGTTACGAAGTCTCTCTCTTTGCAGCGTCGACCGAACGGTTCCGGACGCTGAAGACACGGCTTCTGGAATCATTGGAGCTGGTTCTCGTGCGCCGTTCCCCGGAATCCATCAAGCTGGAACTGATGAAGAAGTATCACGACTTGCCGAATCCGGCCACGTATGTCTGCGAGACCGATCTTGATTTCCCCTACGTCGAAACCATCCTTCCTATCGCCAAGCGGAAGTTCATGACTCAACTCTTTTCCTGACCGCTGATGCGTTGGCTGTTGATCTCCCGTCTATTCGGTTCTGTGGACCGATGAGAGTATACCGTTGTCCGATTTGCTCCCAGCATGTTCCCGCATTGCTTCGTGATTTCACATCTGAGGGTGAAGCGGAAGTCGTTGCCAAACTGAGGGTTCGCCATCCACACTGGAGCGAACGCGAAGGGCTGTGCGAACGGTGTTTCTACCTCAACGAGTTCGACACTCTCGAAGAGCATTTCGCCACGATGGCGCATGGTACGCTGTTCCGCCGACGCGTTGGAAATCCCTTTGCTCTCCTCCCCACACCTCTCCGACTTAACACCGACCCGCGGTTTGCCGGACGTGGCGTTACCATCGCATTCATTGATTCAGGGTTCTATCCTCATCCTGACCTGACCAGGCCGCAGAATCGCATTCGTGCGATTGTGGATGTGACCGGGGAAAGAAAACCGCAGAGATATTTCCGTTCTCCCCATCCGGAAAGCTGGCATGGGACGATGACATCGGTTGTTGCAGCAGGAAATGGCCACCTCTCGGACGGGCTCTATCGTGGAATCGCCTCGGAGGCGGAAGTGGTTCTTATCAAGGTGATGGATACAAGAACCGGGAGGATTAACACCGAGAATATCACCCGCGGTCTGCGCTGGGCAATTGACCATCATAAAGAGTACAGCATCCGCGTCATCAGCATTTCGGTGGCCGACGACGAACCGGTGGCGTCCGATGAAAGTCCGGTTGATCGGGCTGCGGAGGAGGCGGCAAGCAAAGGAATCGTTGTCGTTGCCGCAATTGGCAATACACCGGAAAAACCTGTCGTTCCTCCGGCAAGCTCACCTTCCGTGATTACGGTCGGGGGATTGGATGACCGTAACGAAGTCTGGCATGAAAAGAGAGTCATGTACCATTCGACGTACGGCAAAACGGTCGACGGACATGCAAAGCCGGAGATCATTGCGCCAGCAATCTGGGTTGCGGGACCGATCCTCCCGGGAAGTGACCAGCACAACGAATCAGAGGCATTATTCAAATTGCTGGGTTCCCACACGACCATAAGCGCTCGGCGGTTTGACAACCTCAGTAAAAGCATTCCCGGAATTCCGGTAGAGCTCCGCAAGGATGGTTGTGAAATGTGGGTGGCGGAACGGATCAAAGAGAAGAGCTATATAGCACCTGCTTACAAGAACGTGGATGGGACCTCGTTTGCGGCGCCCATTGTCAGTTCCGTCATTGCCCAAATGCTGGAAGCCATGCCCGACCTGTCTCCGAACGACATTCGTCGGATTCTCATGGACACCGCGCAGCAGGTCAAAGACGCACCTGTGGAG
>JAERML010000191.1 GCA_016844425.1 Bacteroidota bacterium | reverse complement strand
GGGAAGCTTGCCCTGGAGTATTTCCACCATCGTGGATTCGCTGATGAAACAATCCGGAAATTCGGACTTGGCTATTCCATGAACTCATGGGATGACCTGCTGAAGCACGCTCAAGCAAAAGACATCGACACCACAATTCTGGAGAAGGCAGGGCTGGTCATCAGACGCGAAGACAACTCCGGCTTGTACGATCGGTTTCGCGGCAGGGCGATGTTCCCAATTTTCTCACCTTCAGGACGCCCCATCGGGTTTGGTGCACGGAAGATGCGTGAGGATGATCCGGTTCCGGGCAAGTACATCAACTCCCCCGAGACTCCTGTGTACTTCAAAAGCCAGAACCTGTATGGGCTCTTTCATGCGAAAGAGGCGATCCGAGAAAAAGAAAACGCAATTCTGGTTGAAGGATACGCCGATCTCATTTCGGTATTCCAGGCGGGAATCGAGAACATCATCGCTTCCAGTGGCACCGCGCTGACGGAAGAGCAGATTCTCCTCATCGGCCGCTATGCAAAGAACATCACACTGGTTTATGACGCTGACTCGGCCGGATCGAAGGCGACGATGCGCGGCGTTGACATGATCATTGAAAACGGTCTCGAAGTGAAGGTGGCCGAGCTGCCGGCAGGCGAGGATCCCGATTCGTTCGTGAGGAAGCATGGCGGCAAAGAGTTTTGGAAGCTTCTTTCTAATGCTGTTTCATTTATAGATTTCAAGACCAACCTCTTTCAATCGCAGGGTCAACTGCAAACACCGGAAGGACTGACGCGTGCGGTGAACTCCATAGTGGGAACCATAGCAAAGATCCCTGATGAGGTTGGCCGCGAGTTCTACATTAATCAACTGTGGCACAAGTATGGCATTCGAGAGCCGGTACTGTACCGTGCACTCGAGAAACGGCTCGGGCCAGAAGCAAGGCAACTGAAACGAACGCAAATCAACAAAGCATCAAGTGCAGGCAGGAGCACCGATAACCAAGCCCAACTTCCTGTGAACGATGTTGTAACAGAAGCTCGGTCTGTTCCCGAAACCGATTTGATCAAAGCAATGGTAGGGGGAGGGGTCGAGATTGTTGAGTTTGTTTTCACTTACATTGACTTGGAGATGTTTACAAACTATCATGTGAAGGAGATAGCTAGGATCATTCTCGAACGTGCAGTAACCAGGAAGGATTTGAACGTTAGCGCGCTCTTTGACGAAATTGCTGACGAAGCTACAGGGAAAGCGTTGGCTGATATTCTTACAATGAAGCATGATTTTACCAAGAGGTGGAATGAGGTTTCGCCCGCGCTGGTTCTTGCTGATCCGTGGCAATTGGCCGAACCGTCTGTTCGGCTATTGAGAAAAAGGAAGTTGCTTCGCGTCTTGGAGGAGATCCAACGGCGTATGAACGAAGCCAAAGATCGAGGCGAAGCGGTATTGGAATACATGGAACAGCACCAGACATTGCTAAAAGAAATGAGGGACCTTGAAAGCATTGGCAGCTCAGGCAAAAAGTCTCTTGCATAGAGATTCTCTCCTTGGATCGATCTGATCGCAATTTCTATTCATCCTCTCCCTGCTTCATTCCATGAGTTGGGTCTTTGCCGTCATCGGACAGAACCTATCTCCTCAGGTTGAGATCCTCTCCCAAATTCATACCGTCCCACTTGTCAGTTTCAAAACCGAGACTCTGTACCTCGCGGCTGGCGGGCTGAAGCAAACGTGTCTGCATCACTTCGGTCCGATTGATGGCAAGCCGGGAGGATGGCTTGTTCTCGGAACCGGAATACGACTTCACGATGGTTATTGCGCACTTCTTTCAAAGGCCGAATGGGGAGAAGTTCTGGACGAACCAACGCCACGGCTGGAGAAACTGGATGGTCACTTTGTTGCCCTCCGGTGGAATGAATCAATAGTAGAGTGTTTCAGCGACCGATTCGGACTCCGTACGCTTTTCATCCTTGAGAAGGACGCTTCGGTAGCGATCTCAACACGGCTCGACTGGCTTTCGCACTGGACCGGGGGATTGGACATAGACTTTGCTCAGTTTGGTTCTCATTGGCTGACATTCAACCAGTTCTCTCATGAAAGCCTCCTGCAAAAAGTGAAAAGGCTTGGTCCCGGTGGCAGGGGAGTGTGCTCGCGGGAATCCGTTTCGCTCCAATCAAATCCCTGGCTTCCTTCGGGTTCCGTTTCCTCTGAGGAGGAAGCAAGAACAAAGCTCCTCTCATTTCTTCATCCTGAGATCAAGAGCGAAGCCACGATGTCCCTCGGCCTTTCGGGCGGTCTGGACTCTCGACTTCTACTGGCGTTGCTTCTCTCCGCAGGCCGGCAACGATTCTCTGTTCATTCCTTCGGGTATCCCCAGGAACCCGACGTGAAGATCGCCTGTCTCATTGCGAAGGATGAACACCTCCACCATGAGGTGCTGGATGATTCAGTGCCAGGGCCGCAAGCTTTGGTGCCGCAACTCCAGGACTATGTTGCACAAACCTATTTGGCTGCGCCCGCGTCAAGCTGGATGAAGCTCCGGTACTATCCCAGACTCCACGCACAACACAAGTTTGTCATCGATGGAGGCATGGGAGAGATCGCGCGGCGACAGTTCTTGAACCGGCTGCTCCATCGGGGGAAGAAAGTGTTTCGGAGGGGCAACGCGCGGTTGATGTATCCCTACCTTCGGGTGCATCGGCCTTCCATTTTCACGGAAGATGTTGACAGGCAGATGCAAGCCGGTGTCATGGCACAGCTTGAGCGGGTTTGGCTCGAGATGCCAACTCCAGAAACAATAGGTGTGGAGAACTTTCTCGACCTGTTGATTGTCCGCTACCGATTTCCCAATTATGGTGGTGTGGATCAGGCCCGCATGGATGGGGAGATCGTGAGCTATATGCCATTTGCACAACCGTCCTTCGTCGACGCGGCATTTTCGCTGCCGCTGTCCATCAAGAAGAACGGAAGATTATTTCGCAAGCTGATCCGCGCGCACCGACGCGGACTCACGCAATATCCATTGGTGAAGGGAACGATCACATATCCGTTCATTCTTCCAACCATCCCGGCTTGGGCATACACAAATGTGAAGAAGAGGTTGGGCCTTGCCTACCATGACAGAACCGACGTCGAGATGCTTCATGTACTCTCAGAGTACGTCAGGGATCTTGTGCATTCGACATCGGTGCGAAGCTGTGCCGCGTACCATCATTCCGCCATTCAGAAGATGGTCGAACAGTTCTATTCGGGACGCGTGGAACTCGTTCACCAGGTCGATTGGTGGCTTTCGTTCGAGCTGTGGCGTCAAAGTCTGAAAGGACGCTAACCCCGCTGGCGCAGGTTGCAATTCACACCGGGGTCGGCTATATTTCTCCGTGTCATGAACGAGTTCGAAGCCTGTTGCGCCAGGACGCTTGATGTCTTCAACACGATGAAGAAAATCCTTCTAGTTCGGACAGACCGCCTTGGTGACGTCATCCTGACACTTCCCATGCTCTCCGCCCTTCATGCCTGCTTTCCCGATGCCACTATCACGATGCTACTGAGTCGGTATACCGGGCAAATCGTCGAGGGGAACCCACTGGTGCATGAGATTCTCTGGTACGATCACGACGGTCAGCTTGTCCCCTTTCGCAAGATGTGTGGTGAGATCACGAAGCGAAACTTCGATGCAGCAATTGTTGTTCACCCCCGGCCGCGACTGGCCTGGCTTCTGTACCGCTCGGGAATTCCGGTCCGGGTAGGAACTAAGCGGGTATTCGAACATCGAAAAGACGCGAAGCGCCACGAGGTTGATTACAATCTCCGCCTTCTTGAAGCGCTTGACTGCAAGTCGACACGTGAGCCTGAGTTTCCAATCGCCGTGCCTCGCGAGGCCGATGATACTGTCGTAATGCTCTACCGCTCGCTGGGTATCACCGATGATGATCTGGTTGTGATACTTCATCCCGGAAGTGGAGGCTCGGCGAGGGAGTGGCCGGCAGAGTATTTTGGTATACTTGGCGCCCGGCTTGTTGAACATCCACATGTGCGGGTGCTGGTGACGGGGGGAAAGGGGGAGGAGCGGAAGGTGGCGGAGATTCTCGTTGCCACCAAGGGGGCAGCAGTGCCGCTCGTCGGGAAGTTGACCGTGAAAGAGCTTGCCGCATTGTTCCGCAGAGCCCATCTGTTCGTCGGCAATTCGACAGGGCCGCTCCATCTGGCTGCGGCCATGGGGACTCCAGTGATCGGTCTGTATCCGCAGGCGAAGGCTATGAGTGAGAGACGGTGGGGGCCCTATACAAAGAAGAAGGAAGTCTTCGTCCCTGCGATGCCGGCTTCCTGCGAGAAATGCACTAAGTTACAGGGCGAACGTTGTCTGTGCATGGCGAGTATTAGTGTAGAGGATGTCTTTGCGGCGGCCTCCAGGTTTCTTGAGAAGCGGCGAAAACCGTGCACGAGGGTGAATGCGAATGCATAAGACAACTGGTGAAAGAGTGCGATCGGTGGTTGTGGTGTTGGTGGCGATGATTGTCGCTGTGGTGCTTTTTAGTGGCCAGACCACGAAAACCACGCCCAAGAGCAGGAAGGCGCCCATTACCAAGGCCGCGCGTGCAAAAGCAACCGCGGACAGTATTGCTGCGTTTCGTGCCGACTCCACACAAAAAACACTGCGCGCCATTGCCGTTGCCGATTCGATCCGGCAGCAACAATATCTCGATTCACTTGCCCTATGGCGCGAGGACTCCCTCAAGATCTTCCAGCTCCGGAAGATTAATAACGATGCTTTCGGTGTTGGTGAACGGTTGGTCTTCGAGGTGTCCTATGGCTTCATCAACGCTGGTGAGGCGGTGATGGCCGTTGCTGCATATGATTCCATTGCCGGACGAAAGTGCTACCGCGTGGAATTCACCGTCACGTCACACCCGAGCTTCAACTGGATCTATAAGGTAGAAGACCGCTACCTCACGTACATCGATGTGGAAGCGATTGCCCCGTGGAAGTTTGAGCAACACATCCGCGAAGGAACCTATCGACGCGACTTCATTGCAGAGTTCGACCAGATCCATCATGTGGCGCGGACGACGGAGGGTGAATATCCGATTCCCGAATACGTCCACGATATCATGTCGGCGTTCTATTTCTGCCGGACAATCGACTTCTCCAACTACAAGGTGGGTGACGGCGTCATGCTCAGCAATTTCTACAAGGATAAGAGCCATGAGTTGATGGTAAGGTTTCTTGGACGACAGGAGCTTGAAGTCGAGGCCGGGACATTCAACACGATTGTTGTAGAACCGCTGGTGAAAGAAGGGGGATTGTTCAAGAGCGAGGGACGGATTGTTATCTGGTTGTCGGATGACGAACGGAAGATCCCCGTGCGGGTCAACACCAAAGTCGTCATCGGTTCCATTGACACCGAACTAAAATCCTATTCAGGACTGATCGGCCCGCTTCGGGCAAAGATCCAGTAAGGACAAAAGCTCATGGCGAAGTTCAAACGCGCAGATCTCTCACGTGTCAAAACCATCTCCATCAAGAAGCGCAAGAGCAAGGTGACGCCTGCGGATTTTGCAAAGGTGTTTGATGGGAAGCTGGGTTCGTTCGCTGCGTTTGCTGACAGCATGCCCCGGATACTGGTTGCCGATGATCTCCGCACC
>JAERML010000190.1 GCA_016844425.1 Bacteroidota bacterium | reverse complement strand
GCGTACACACCGGAGCTGCTGAATACGCATTTGAGAAACGCATCCCCTCTGCAGCCAGTTTGTCCAGGATGGGGGTTTGGTATTCCTTTCGTCCATAACCGCTCAGATCAGCATATCCCAGATCGTCGGTCATGATGTAGACGATGTTGGGGCGCGTGTCAGGCGGCTGTGGTTGGACATGCCCACTCACGAGATGCAAGACGCCCAAGAGAAAGAGAATATAGAGAAGTCTCCGAAAACTGAATTGCATGAATGTGTGTTCAATGCTTGTCAGGAGCGAGCCGGACATTGATTGATCTCCGCTTGTGAGGATTACACCGGAAAAGAACACTTAGAGACAGAAAGGTACAAAACAACCATTCATTTTCAACTCTGTGTCTCCGCGCCCGCCTGCCTCCAAGGTACTTGAATGGCGGGCAGGTCTCTGTAGTTATCTTTCCCAAGGTCAACGATCCTTAATAAACGTGTCGTTACGCAACTCAGCCCACGCCTGGTTAAGCTCTTCCTCGGTGTTCATGACAATGGGGCCGCGCCAGGCAACCGGCTCTTTGAGTGGCTGACCGGAGACCAGCAGGAACCTGACGCCGGCGTCTCCCGCTTGTACCGTCACCTCGTCACCGGAGTCGAAGAGCACGAGCGAGCGATTGCCCGTAAACTCAAGAACCTCACCGCCGGTCGATCCGACGAGATCCGTTTTGACGGGCATTGGCCGGGAAGCATCCCGGAACGAGCCTGACCCCTCGAACACGTATGCAAACGCGTGCCGGTTCGTTTCGACCGGGAGCGTCTTCCGCTTGCCGGGGGGAACCCAGACATCCAGATACCGGGGATTTGCCGCGACGCCTTCGACCGGACCTGACTTTCCCCAGAAATCTCCGCACACGACGCGAACTATTGTGCCGTCGTTGTCAGTGACTTCTGGGATTTCGCCGGACTTGACATCCTGATACCGGGGAGTCGTCATCTTGAGTGTGGAGGGGAGATTTGCCCAGAGCTGGAAGCCGTGCATTCGTCCCTGCTTGTCGCCCTTCGGCATTTCCTGATGAAGAATCCCGCGGCCTGCGGTCATCCACTGCACATCACCGGCTCCCAATGTGCCGCGGTTCCCCAGGCTGTCGCCATGACTCACCGTTCCTGCAAGAACGTACGTAATGGTTTCGATGCCCCGATGCGGATGCCACGGAAACCCGGCGAGATAGTCGTCGGGATTCTCGTTCCGGAAATCGTCGAGCAACAGGAATGGATCGAATTCCTCTGTTGCCCCGAAGCCGAACGCGCGGCGCAACCGTACGCCTGCACCTTCAATAGTGGGTTGTGATTGAATGATCCGTTTGACTGGCCGTATGGACATTGATCCTCCGTTGGTAACGCTACTGATGAATGGTCAGATGTTATGAAGTCCGGGTTCTACGAGTTGTAACGCGGTGCCCGTGAGGTCCACGCCAGACTCTTATCTGGCGCCCCGCTTGCGGGTGTTTCCAGGAGAAACCGCAGGCGCCCCAATGTTTGACAACAGCCGTTTCGGGGCAATGAGTTCCCATGCCATGTGAATATGGAAACTCAGGTCCTCATCGCTGATCTGTCCAAGCTCAATACCGATCCAGCCCCGTCCTCCCACATACGGAGGCTTGTAGAAGATTTCCGCTGAAGTTCTGATCAACTCGGCCTGGGCGCCGGGCGGTGCCGGAAGCACGACGGCGATGTGTCCATCGCGATGATGGTTGTTGGAGAACATGGCGAACACTTTCTTGTGCACGAAGAACGTCGGCTCGCCATGCGAGAGTTTTTCGCTCGTGTCCGGAAGCGCGAGACAGATACGCCGGACTCGTTGGAGGTGCTTGTTGCTCATGAGCGGGCTCCGGCTGTTGTCAGGCATCGGTCTTCGGTTTCAGATATCGATTGGGAATATTTTCCAGTGGTGGGACTGTGCGACCCGAAGCTTCAAGCAAGCGTCGTATGTTGTCGTACACGTCCCTCTCCATTCGATGCATCTGTGGGAGAAGCCCGAACTGTGCATACGAGAGTGGAGTGACATCAAAAACGGTGGTCTCCCATTCGAATCCCTTCCCCCAGGTGATGCCCTGAAGACGGATATCGCTGCGTGCCCCGGCATTCAATAAGAGTCGGAGAATCGGGGCCGAGCGGTTGTTGTGCGAGTTGACGGTATGGAAGAGAGGTGTATGCCCGTTGAGTCCGTACGAATCCACGGCCGCCCGCGCATCAACATCGGCGCCGAGCGTAAGAAGAGCCCGGGCTGCCTTCTCGTTTCCATACTCCGCAGCCACGTGGAGCAGCGACGCACCGACCAGGGGAGTAAACGCCGAGACCATCGTTGTCCGGTGGCTGATCAGTGAAGAATCAGCACTGATGGCTGCCGTGAGTGCCTCTGCATCGTCAAGGAGAACGGGCAGAACCTGCGGGTTGTCAAGCACGGCACCCCGGTCGAGCAGCAAACGGAGACAATGGGGAAACCTATCGGATCGCGTGTACATCTCGGTCAGCCATTGAATCGGAAGCTTCCCCTGGATCGGCGACCGGGGATCCAGTCCTTCATCAAGGACTCCCCGGATACCTTCGACCGAATGGAGTTCAATTGCCTCCAGGAGCTTCTTTTCGTTGATGGTCATTTGCCGTTGCCACTCTGGTGTATGATCAGCCCGCACGTCTTGGCTCTACCCTCGCCCATGTAGCCTCGCGTATCATTGGCAGGCGTTGGTTGGCTCGTCATTTCAAGAGCATCATCTTCCGGCGAAGGCTGCCGCCTGGGGTCGACAGAACATAGACATACACACCCGTCGCAAGATGCGATGCATCGAATGCTATTTCATGTTTTCCACTTGACATGAATCCATCAACAACCGTTGCCACCTCCCGACCAAGGAGATCGGTGACCGCAAGTCTGACGGGACCCGCTGCCACGAGGTCGAATTCGATGCGCGTGGAAGGATTGAACGGATTGGGATAGTTCTGAAAGAGCCGGAATTCTGTCGGCTGCATTTCTTCCCGGGGTACACTCACCAGGGTCCCGTAGAGCGTGTCACGAATGATGCAACCCCGGATGCTCCATCGTGCATAGTAGGGCCAAATGCCGTCGCCTTTGTCCAGGGCCTCGACGATGCCAAATCCGTCTGCAAGCGTGACTTCAAATTGAATGATTCCGTCGAAACTGTAGTGTCGCATTGTTCTGCTGTGACCGAACACGATACCCGTGTACGCCACGTTGAAACGCGACCAGCCCAACGCGCCGTTCATCCAACGGATGGTATCCGTGGTGCCTGGTGCAGCTCGCAGGTTGTACATTGCATGGTCGGCGCTATCCCATGGTGCATAATAATAGACGTAGGCAGAATCGACACGAACGAATTGCCCATAGAGTATGTCAGGATGAGTGAGGCGCCGGTACACACGTCCATTTGGCATAAGGGTATCCGTGGCAACGCCGAGTTGCATGCTGGCAGAGTCCTCCGGGAGAGGCCAGTGGTTGTAAAAGATCCGGTAGCTCCACGTGTTAGCTGAGTCCAGCGGGTAGAAATCCTGAGCACGCATTTCGAGTGTCAGGACAGCGAAGAACATCAGCAGAGCGAGAGAGCTTGGAAAGAACCGTTTCACTTTCTGTACCTCCTTTCGTGGCCAGACCTCTGGGCAGAAGGCGATGATTATGCCCTTACCAAGAACCGGATCCCAAGCCATGACCGATGGCTGCAATTAGAAGAAATGCTGCTCCTCCAATTGCCAGCGCAACACAAATGACTGTCGCGGCGGGGTCGGATTGTGTTGTATGGATGACTTTGACAGACGAGAGAGGGATTGCCTAGACCGAACCATCCTTCATGAATCTCTCGATTGTCGTGTCGCGCATAACTGCGTATCCCAGAGGGTCGGAATCGAATCTGATGACCCTCCCGTCAAGTGTTTCAACTTTATAGATCTTCTGTGACTCC
>JAERML010000029.1 GCA_016844425.1 Bacteroidota bacterium | reverse complement strand
TGCTTCACCGAGGGAGAGGGTGGCTTCCTCGGGTATAGCTGGGGAACGCCGTTGGCGGAAATGCGAGAACGATTCGGTCTTGATCCCGTTGGAGCAGAGAACGGACGTGCGACGGTTCGTTGTCGTATTGAATCCCTTGCCGGTGCCGATCTGGAAAGTTGTGAACTGGAATTCTTTGGGGGCCGCTTTGCAGGGGTGGCTATTACCACCAAGGGGACATCCAACTCGTACGAACTTCTTTCTTACTTTGTGCAGCTCTACGGCCCACGACCAAGGGAACGCGTGGTAGCCTACCAATGGCTCACTGGCGACACACATATTTCCTATGACATCGACAGCGCCGGAGACGGATATGCCTACTGGTACTCTCTTCATCTCCAGCAAACCCCGGACTCATCAGGAGTGCACTAAGGTACTGGTGTTTCCTGGACCCCATCAACTGTGTCGCGATTGCTTAGAATTGTATCACCCGTAAGCTACATAGTGTGATTCAATTCCCACTTCTGGGAATTTGCCCATCTCTTTCCTCAAAATTCCGCTGTTTTTCCAAAGGCATAGTTCTTGAAGTCTTGACGGAAACATCGGTCCGTTTCGAGAAGAAGATTCTCCATGCACGAACTCTCCACGGCGCTGGAAATCCTGGACATTGTGAAGCGTGTGATTCCCCCGGGTTCGCTGCGCGTTTCGCGTGTGAATGTCCGCGCTGGTGAAGCTGAAAGGGAGAATGAATATTGCGGTCACCGCGTGGCAAAAGAGAGAATGGATCAATCATGATATCGATGAGGAGTGAAGTGTCTATGAAACCACACGTTGCCACAGCATGGCTCGGGGGATGTTCCGGATGTCACATGTCGTTTCTTGATATGGACGAGCGCCTCATTGAACTGGCTGACAAAATGGAGCTCGTCTATTCACCCATTGCCGACATCATGAAGTTCCCGCGCAACGTGGACGTGACGCTGGTGGAGGGTGCTGTGTCGAATGTGGAGAATGAAGAACTCGCCCGTCTCATCCGGCGGAACTCACGTTATGTGGTTTCCTTTGGCGACTGCGCGACAACGGGAAACGTTACCGCGATGAGAAACAGGTTCAGCACCGACCAGATTACGCACCGGGCGTACGTGGAACTAGCCGACGGCGAGCCGACCATCCCGATGGAATTTGTGACAATAGCCAAGCTACTGCCGCAGGCGCGGCCACTGCACGAGATCATCCCGGTGGATGCGTTCATTCATGGTTGCCCCCCCACGGCTGACCAGATCTGGTTTGCCGTATCGGAACTGCTCCAGGGAAGAGTCCCAGTCTTCTCGAATGTCTACCTGCGGTACGGATGATAGGGACCAAGGGGATGTCGAACGTTATCACAATAGAGCCAGTCACACGCATCGAAGGACATGCAAAGATCACCATCTCCTCACACACGCAGTGACGCGATTGTAAGAGGAGGAATTCACACCGTACTGGCATCAACGTGTTCCAACCAATGACGGCGGGATAGCACCTGGACAAGATGTATGCTGCATTGAGGATTTTCAGACCTGGCCGCGTACGTGTTGCGGAGGCATCGCCCATTATTCATGAATCAATGGAGGAGAAAATACTGTGAACGTGTCGTCCGGCAGGATTGTCGAGATCTATCTTGATGGCGGGATAGCGAAGGCGAAGGTAAGTGTGGGGGGTGCTCTTGTGCACGTTCCCCTTATGCTATTGATGGAGGCCCGTGTTGGCGATGAGATTGTCATCCAGTCGGGTCTTGCAACTTCAAGAGTGGAAGTCGGGCAGGTTGTTTGAACCCCTCAGAAGGAGAATCACAATGTGTCCGGCATTTCCCGGGAAAGTGATTCGGATCGATTCTGGCACAGAGCCGCTGGGATGTCCGGCATTTGGCAAGAGCTGCACACCTGACCACCCCCTCGGCGCACCCATGGTGTCGTCGGAGGGTGCCTGCGCAGCATATTACCAGTGCAGGAAAGTTGGCGTTCAACATGAGCTTGGGAGTGTACACGCATGACCGAAAACAAGAATACCGTGCATACAGCATATTCCCTCACGAATCCCATCACGCTTCTCCTCGATCGGCCCCGTGAGGAGTTCACGCGGGAGGGCCTTCTCGACGTCATCGAACGGCAACGGATTGAGAAGATCACATTCCACTATACGGCATTGGACGGAAAATTGAAGGAGTTGAAGATCCCCGTTGCCAACAGAGGCCAGGCCGAACGTATCCTCGCCGACGGTGAACGCGTGGATGGCTCATCGTTATTCAAAGGAATGATCGACACGGCACTCTCTGACCTCTATGTGGTGCCGCTTTACAGGACCGCGTTTCTGAATCCGTTCGACGAAAAGAGTCTTGATTTTGTCTGTCGCTTTCTTACTCGTGACGGCGAGTTGGCTCCCTTTGCGCCTGACACCATTCTCCTCCGGTCCAGTCAATTATTTCAGAAGAACACCGGCATGCAGTTGCACGCCATGGGAGAGCTGGAGTTTTTTCTGCTGAGCGAGCCTTCATCGAGCATGTATCGGGCGACCAAGCAGCAGGGATATCACGCGTCGGCGCCATTCATCAAGAGCGGCGCGATTCTGGATACGATGGTGCGACATATCGCGCAAATCACCGGGGCGGTGAAGTACGCCCACAGCGAAGTGGGATACGTTGAGAGTGTCCGGAGCGACATGGAGGAAATCAAAGGGAAGCAGGCAGAGCAACTTGAGATAGAGTTTCTTCCGACGCCTGTCGAAGATGCGGGCGACGCACTGGTGCTTGCGCGCTGGCTTATCCGGAATGTGGCGTACAGGAATGGAAGCGTGGCCACCTTTGCCCCGAAACTTGAAGAGGGTGTTGCCGGAAATGGGCTTCACGTGCATATGGAGCTTGTGAAGAACGGGAAGAACATCATGACCGACGGGCACGGGACTCTCTCCGCGGAGGCCCGCCGGATCATTGGCGGACTCTGTACGTATGCCGACTCGCTCACGGCGTTCGGGAACACAGTCTCGGCCGCGTACCTTCGGCTTGTACCAAACCAGGAAGCCCCCACACGTATTTGCTGGAGCGACATGAATCGAAGCGCAATGATACGGGTGCCACTTGGTTGGGCTAAGGTCAATGACCTGGCGCAGCGGCTCAATCCCGGACGGTCCGGCCCTACCACTAATGGGAACAGGCGCCAAACGGTGGAACTCAGGAGTCCCGACGGTAGCGCGATCATCCATCTGCTGCTCGCCGGCATCACGATGGCTGCCGAATGGGGGCTGCGACACGAGGACTCACTGGATATTGCCGAGTCTCTATACGTCTCCGGCAACATCTTTCGGGACGAGGAGAAACTCCAGCGCCTCGCAGCGCTTCCCAGAAGCTGTGTCGAGTCAGCCCGGATCCTGATGGAGAAGCGTGAGTTTTACCAACGGGACGGCGTTTTCCCCGCAGGGATTGTCGACTATGTTGCGCGGTTATTGATGGCTGAGAATGACGAGCAAATGAATAGGACGCTTGTCGATCTCCCTGCCGATGATCGTCTGCACGAAACGAGGAAAATCATGCACAAAGATCTTCACAAACATTGAAAGTCTGAGGCGGAGGACTTATGCAGAACGAACGGCGCGACGTGACGATAGAGGGAGCGTTCGGCGATCCTGTCCGTCAATGGCGTGAGGTTTGCCTTCTCCACTGATTCATATCTCGTCCATCCGCTCTTCTTTCCCGGTGGCGATATTGGTGAACTGGCTGTCAACGGGACGGTGAACGATCTGGCCGTGTGCTGCGCCCGCCTGCTCTATCTCTCAGTTGCATTCGTCATCGAGCGAGGACCTTCTAATGATGAGTATTCGCGCGTAATGCTGATGTAGAGAGACATGCGAGTCCCGGTTTGCTGCCTCAGCCTCCTAGTCCCCCACTTTCCGTAGTCTCCTTTAGCGGGATGACGGTCGAAAGACGAATCCCCAATTCTCATTGTTTTCCACTCCTGCAAATCCATTCCCACAGATTGGAAGAAACCCCGCGTTGCAGAATTCAACGGGGTAGAAACTGCTGTTTAACCGTTTGTTTCGTTGATCTTATCCCTCTGGTGCTGGCACGTATGTTGACTTTCAAGGGGATGGAAAACAATCTGGAGGTTGGAATGACTGTTCTTGGAAACCTGGTGGTGCTACTTGCGCTCATTGGTTCAGTGCTGGGCACAGTACAGTACTACCGCGCTGTTTCATCAGCTTCGGTGCTCAGCTCCGCCCGGCTCTGGGTTAAACTGAGTGGTGCCGCGGTGATTTTTGCTTCGCTCATGCTTCTGATTCTGCTGCTTCGCAATGACTTCACCAACGGTTATGTCTACAGCTATAGCTCTCGCTCTCTCCCACTTCACTTTTTGATCTCGAGTTTTTATGCAGGACAGGAAGGGAGTTTCCTGTTCTGGGCGCTGTGTGCGGCTCTAATTTCTTTTGTGTTGATGTGGTCCACGCGTCTGCACAAGAACGAAGCGCCGGTAATGGCCGTGTACATGGGCGTGCAGTCGTTTCTCTTGATGCTGCTATTTGTCAAGACACCGTTCATCTCGGTGTGGGATAAGATCGCCCAGATCCCCGCAGGTCAGGTACCGGCTGATGGAAGCGGACTGAACCCGCTCCTGCAGAATTTCTGGATGGTGATACACCCGCCGGTGCTGTTCATCGGCTTTGCGGCCATGGCAGTCCCGTTCAGCTTTGCTGTTGCCGGCCTGTGGAAGAAAAACTACACACTCATTGCGACGCAGGGTTTTGTTTGGGTCTTGGGCGGTGTTCTGGTACTCGGTCTCGGGATCATGCTGGGAGCGTACTGGGCGTATGGTGTTCTGGGATGGGGGGGCTATTGGGGGTGGGATCCAGTGGAGAATTCCTCCCTCGTTCCGTGGATCACCGGCGTGGCGCTCATCCATACCATTCTGGTTCAGCGACGGTCGCAGAAGTTCATCCGGACGAGCCATTTTCTCGCGCTCGTGTCGTTCATTCTTGTTGTGTATAGCACGTTCCTTACACGAAGCGGGGTCCTTGGCGATTCATCCGTGCATTCATTCACTGATCCTGGCGCCACTGCATACTGGCTCTTGATGGGATGAGCAGGGAGACCGCGCTCGGCGCCGGCGCCATCGCGTTGATCCTGAGTGCGATCGTGATTCTGTTCGGCACAAGCCTGCCGATCTTCTCAGCCACAACGGTTGAGCCGTCTTTTTATGATAGCACAAACCTCCCGATTGCCATTGCCATGGCATTGTTGATTGGACTGAGTCTGTATTTCCAGTGGGGGGTGGACGAGGCGAGAGAGGTCCTCCGGCGCGCGTGGAAAACATTTCTAGCATCCGCGGTGGTGACAGGCGCTCTGTGGTTTCTTGGTGTGCAGGATGCAGCAGTCCTGGCCCTTGCATTCACCTCGATCTTCGCTCTTCTGGTGAATCTCGAAATCGGTATGAAGATAGTCCGCGGAGATCCCCGGTTTCTCGGTGGCAAGCTCGCGCATATTGGCCTGGCGTTGTTCTTCCTCGGAGTGATTAGCACTGGAAAGTACGGCGAGACAAAACACCTGTCGCTGGAAATCAATACCCCGCAGGAGGCGTTCGGCCAAACATTGACATACACCGGCTATTCGCCCATCAGCAACGGAAAGTTTGCCTTCCACGTGGTCGTTGAAAAGGACGGCGAGAGATTTGACCTCGCACCTGTCATGTTCGAGACGGGGGACCAGGGTCTCATGCGAAACCCAGACATTAAATCATTCGCGACCTGGGATTTCTATCTGTCCCCGGTATCACTTCAACAAGTGGACAATGGACATGGGGAGACGGCAGAAACGTATACGATCCAGAAGGGAGAGACTGTGTCGATTGGGGCGGTCAAGGCCACGTTTGTCAAGTTCGACATGGGACAACATGACAAGGACGCGATGGCCCAGGGGAGTAGTGGAATGTCCGTCGGCTCCGTCTTGCAGTTAACGAACGGTTCCGCAACAGAGACGGTCACACCTGTCGCGGTCTATTCCATGGATGGAGCGCCGACGTACAAAGCCACCCAGTCCAAGTTGATGAACGCACAGATTCAGCTTGTGTCGATGAATGTTGGAATGGGTTCGGAAGCATCTGTGGTCACTGTTGGTGTGACCCGTGAAAACGGGCACATGCATGCCCCTGAGGCGTTAGTGGTGGAAGCAAGCATCAAACCATACATCAACCTTCTTTGGGGTGGGACGCTGGTGATGATGTTCGGATTCGTTCTCTCAATCCTCAAACGCGCGAAGGAGTAGCGATGGAATCAGTAGAGGAGACAAAACTCCCGAAGAACGTGGCAGGGAAGTTCTTTGTGGGCGACGAGTGTGATGGGTGCGCTTACTGTGGTGCTGTTGCGCCAGACAATTTTAATTTCGACAAGCCTACCAACACGTACTACGTGGCCATCCAGCCACGCACCAGGGACGAAGAGGAAATGGTACGGGAGGCCATGGAGGACTGCCCTGTGGATGCCATCAAAACGGATGAAAAGCTGTAGCAGTGGAGATCGAATGAAAACGTCACTCTACAACATGGAATTGGACATCGAGGAAAACCCCGCGCTGCAAATGGAAATGGACATGCCGACTTTCGACCCGTTCCGGACTCCTTATGAGCTCTACGAGGAGGATTTCCCGAACATGGGATCACGTGTGGAGCAATTGACTTTCCTCGTCCGCTATGCTGTCCTTGCGCCATCGGGGCATAACACACAGCCCTGGAAATTCGCGGTGACCGAGGAGGGCATTGCTGTGTTCGCCGACTATACGCGCCGCCTTCCCGTTGCCGATCCGGACAACAGGGAACTGCAAATGAGCATCGGTGCTGCAGTGATGAATCTCCGGGTTGCGGCGCAGCACTTCGGATTTGTGTGCCGTGTGGACTACAATCACAGCAACGACAGCGAGTTGCCGGTGGCGCGTGTCCTCCTCTCCCGTCAAGGAACCGGTTCTGTGGTTCCCGCAGAGAAGGAATCGCTCTTCCCGGCCATTCTCAAACGGCGCACGAACAGGAACCCGTTTCTCTATGCGCGGATTCCCAATCGGGTCGTCTCCGCGCTCCGCTCGGCAGTTGACGGAAGTTCTGTGTCTGCGTGGCTGTCGACCGATCCGTTGCTGAATCAACACGTGGCGGATCTTGTGGCGGAAGCCCATCGCGTTCAGCAGGGGGATGTGCAGTTCCGCAAGGAACTGGCAGAATGGGTGAGGCCGAACTTTACGAAGAAGGGAGACGGCATTCCCGGCGCATCGATCGGGCTCGGAAACGTTGCATCTGCGATCGGACCTCTGGCGACACGGATGTTCGATATGGGTAGAAAAACAGGAAACCGCGACCAGGCGCTTTGCCGGGAAGCACCCCTGCTGGTCGTTCTCCATGGCGAAGACACCGTACCTCAATGGTTGGAAATCGGCGAGATGCTGGAACGTTTGCTTCTCACGGTGACGCGTGAAGGTCTGAACTTCAGTTTTTTCAACATGCCGATTGAGGTGCCAGCGCTCCGGGCAGAGTTGCGCGGCCTCCTTGATATTGCTTCGTGGCCCCAATTGATAGTGCGGATAGGATACTGTCTGAAAGAAGTGCCTCCAACGCCACGACGTCCACTAGAGGATGTGCTGATCGCAACACACGACATCGACATTCACTGACCATCGATAAAGGTATCACCATGAGCGAGCACGAAAAAAATCAGCAGGTTATTGAGGATGCAACCTACTCAACGGAGACACATCTCATCTATGGCCAGTCACAGGATCCGCGGTGGGACTACAGTCACCATCTCCTTCCTCCGATAACCTCTTCCGCCACGTTCCGTCTCGACAGCGCCCAGCGGGGCGCTCAGGGGTTCACCGAGTTCGCACACTCGAGTGACGAAGTGACCGTCAAGAGTAAGGCGCCGATTTACATCTATGACCGGCTTGGCGAGCCAAACAAGGACATGCTGGAAGAAAACCTGGCCTACGCCGAACATGGAGAGATTGCCGTCTCATTTGCCAGCGGCATGGCAGCCATCTCGGGTGTCCTGGGAATGTTGACCGGTTCAGGAAGTGAGGTGCTGGCGCACCGGACGCTCTACGGATGTACCTATTCCTTGTTGACCAACTGGTACCCCCGGCTGAAGATCGGCGTTCAATTTGCAGACTTCAGCAACCCGGCGGAAGTGAAGAGGAAGATCACGAAACACACGCGGGTTCTGTACATGGAGTCGCCGGTCAATCCCACGTTGAGACTTGTTGACCTCAAAGCGATCGCACAGATTGCTGCCGAGGCGAACGTCCGCCGGTCCCATGAAGAAAAGCTGTACACTGTTGTTGACAGTACGTTTGCGACGCCGTTCTGCCAGCGGCCCATCACACTTGGAATTGACTTTGTCGTTCATTCACTGACGAAAGCAATCGGTGGGTTCGGTACTGACATCGGAGGCGTTGTGATCGGCCCGAAGTGGAGTTATGACATGTTGATGTTGTACCGGAAGGACTTCGGTGGCGTTCTCTCCGCAAAGAGCGCGTGGCCTGTGCTGGTGCAGGGGCTTCCTTCGCTCGGTGTCCGGATGCGGCAAATGCAGGGGACTGCGATGAAGGTGGCAGAGTTTCTTACGACGCGACCTGAGATCGAATGCGTTCACTATCCCGGCCTCCCCACGTTCAACCAGGCGGAACTGGCCCGGCGCCAAATGGTGGACTATGATGGCAACTTTGCTCCCGGTGCCATGATCTATTTTACCATGAAGGGATCAACAGCGCACGATGCTCTTACGCGTGCGGAGCGGTTCATCAATGATATCGCTACGAACGCATATTGCATCACGCTTGCAGTGAGCCTCGGGAACATCCGGACATTGATCGAGCATCCGGGATCGATGACGCATTCTGCCATCCCGCCGGACGAGCAGGTCGCCAAGGGGCTCGACCCCGGTGGCATTCGGCTCGCGATTGGTCTGGAAAAGCCGGAGGATATCATCACGGATCTCCGCCGGTCGATCGATCGCACACGGTTATAATCTGACGAAGGAACAGGCATGCACTACAGTACAATTTCAGACGCAGTCAAGAGTAAGTATGAGCGTAAGTTTGTCGGCGCGGCAGAAGCTGTGTCGGTCATCCGGTCCGGTGATAGGGTGTATATCCACCCCGGGTGTGCCGTTCCCGAGATATTGGTGGATGCGATGGTCGCACGATATGAAGAACTGTATGATGTTGAGGTGTGCCATCTCCTCGGGGTAGGAGAGGCTGAATACGTTCGTCCAGAAATGAAAGGCCACTTCCGGCACAATGCTTTCTTCATTGGCAAGAATGTCCGGCAGGCTGTTGGTGACGGAAGGGCGGACTTCACGCCTATCTTCCTTTCTGAAATTCCCTCGCTGCTGTACGGGAAGCATTATCCCATTGACGTCGCGCTCATTCAGGTGTCACCGCCTGATGAGCACGGGTATTGCAGCTTCGGGGTGGGCGTCGACTGTACCAAGGCCGCCACCGAAGTGGCAAAGATCGTCATCGCACAGATCAACCCCAACATGCCCCGATCGCTGGGTGACAGCTTCATTCATCTCAACAAGATCGACTACTGCGTCGAAGTCAACACGCCCCTCCGCGAATTGCCGCAACTAGAGGGGGATGAAACGGCCGACGAACTGGAGATCTATCGGCGGATCGGCGCGCACGTGGCGAGCCTCGTGGAAGATGGCTCCACGCTGCAGTTGGGCATTGGCAGAATCCCTGATGCAGTGGTGAAGTTCCTGGGCGACCGGAAACATCTGGGTATTCATTCGGAGATGGTGTCCGATGGCATCATCCCGCTGGTGGAGGCAGGAGTGATTACGAACCAGCAGAAGACTCTCCTGCCGGGGAAAATCGTCACCTCGTTTGTCCTTGGCTCGCACACACTATTCAATTTTGTCGATAACAACCCGTTGATGGAATTCCGCCCCACGCAGTTTACCAACGATCCTTTCACGATCGCTCGCAACCGGAAGATGGTGGCCATCAACTCCGCCATCGAAATCGACCTTACGGGGCAGGTCTGCGCGGATTCGATGGGGCACCGCTTCTACAGCGGATTTGGAGGACAGCTGGATTTCATCCGTGGTGCGGCGCGGTCGGACGGGGGGAAGCCAATCATCGCGCTGCCTTCGACGGCCAAGGATGGGAGCATCTCGCGCATTACCACACACCTGCGCGAGGGAGCCGGCGTCACCACCACACGCGGCGACGTTCACTACGTTGCCACGGAATACGGCGTGGTAAACCTGCACGGCAAGACAGTGAGGGAACGGACCGAGCTGTTGATCAACATTGCCCACCCCCAGTTCAGGACCGAGCTGGAAGAGTTCGCAAAAGAGCTTCACTATCTGTAAGGAGACGAAACGATGGCACGAGGCACCGTCGAATTCAGTATTGAAACCTGTAAAGGATGCGAGTTGTGCATCGAAGCGTGTCCGCAGGAGAGTCTGCAACTCTCTCCTAAGATCAACGCCCAGGGATATCACTATGCGGTCTTGATCGAGGACAATTGCACCGGGTGCACCAACTGCGCACTGGTCTGTCCTGATGCCGTGATCACCGTGTATCGGGAAGGCAAGAAGAAACAAAAAGTGCAGGTGGCAACTATCAGTAACGTGACAGAGAACATCACTGTCACTATCAACGATGGCGGTAACAGGGTATCGTAACCCGGCAGGAGGTCACGGTCACAAAGTAGAATCGACAATGCTCATCAAGGAAAGGACAACATCAGTGAGCGACATTCGACTCATGAAGGGGAACGAAGCCCTTGCCGAAGCCGTGATCCGCTCCGGTTGTCAGGCGTACTTCGGCTATCCCATCACACCGCAATCGGAAATCCTGGAGTACCTTGCCGACGAAGGGCGCCAGCGGGGGATGATCGTATTGCAGGCAGAGAGTGAAGTGGCATCCATCAATATGGTGTATGGCGCTGCGGGTGCCGGTGCGCGGGCTATGACCTCCTCCTCAAGTCCCGGCATCAGCCTGATGCAGGAGGGGCTTTCGTATATCGCGTGTGCTGAGCTTCCCTGTCTTGTGGTGAACGTGAACCGCGGCGGACCCGGGCTGGGTACCATCCAGCCATCGCAGGGGGATTACTTCCAGTCCACCAAAGGAGGGGGCCATGGCGACTATCGTCTGATTGTTCTCGCGCCGGCGAGCGTTCAGGAGATGGCGGATTTTGTCTTTGACGGATTCGATCTTGCGGACAAGTACCGAAACCCGGTATTGATACTTGCGGACGGAGCCCTCGGACAGATGATGGAGAAGGTGGAGTTCCGTGAGTACAACCCGGCAGAGCACATGGTTCCGAAGCCCTGGGCAACGGTAGGGAAGCCAAAGTCCCGTGAGCGCAACATCATTACCTCGCTCCACATCCAGCCTGAAAAGATGGAACAAATCAACATTCACTTGCAGGATAAGTATAGGAAGATATGCGAGAATGAAGTCCGGTACGAACGTGTGCACACAGACGATGCGGAGTTTCTTATTGTTGCGTACGGACTGGTTGCACGCATTGCTCACCGGGCCGTGGAATTGGCGCGCGCAGAGGGCATTCGTGTAGGCCTCCTCAGACCACAGACGTTGTATCCGTTTCCGCATGCACCGCTCCGCGATCTGGCAACGGAGCAGATCCACGGCATGCTTGTCGTGGAAATGAATGCCGGTCAGATGGTGGAAGATGTCCGCCTCGCGGTGGAGGGGAAAGTACCGGTGGAGTTCTATGGACGGATGGGTGGGATTATTCCTTCACCTGAAGAAGTGGTGCTGGCATTGGAGAAGCTTGTCCGCAACGACGTCAAACATCATGCGGAGGTGTACTAAGATGGACCATGAAGTCATGAACCCCGAGATCGAAGCACTCGACTGTGTGTATGAAAAGCCGGACACGCTGACCGATACAAAGTTCCATTACTGTCCCGGCTGCGGACATGGTGTTGTCCATCGCGTCCTGATGGAAGTGATCGCGGAACTGGGCATCCAAGACCAAACTGTTGGCGTAGCACCTGTTGGATGCTCAGTCTTCGCTTATCATTACATGGACATCGACATGCAGGGAGCCGCGCATGGCCGTGCATCTGCAGTGGCGACGGCCATCAAGCGCATCCTTCCTGATCGATATGTGTTCTCGTATCAGGGGGATGGGGACCTTGCCGCAATTGGGACGGCGGAAACCATTCATACTGCAAACCGGGGTGAAAATATACTCGTTGTGTTCGTTAACAACGCTATCTATGGGATGACCGGCGGCCAGATGGCCCCGACCACGCTCCTCGGGATGAAAACAACAACGTCCCCGATCGGCCGTACCGTGGAGACGGCCGGGTTCCCATTAAAGATGGCCGACCTCGTTGCGATGCTTCCGGGGACGTACTATGTCAGCAGGCATTCGGTCCATACCCCAAACGCCGTCCGCCAGTTGAAGAAGGCGATCACAAAGTCCTTCCAGTACCAGAAACAGAACAAGGGGACATGCTTCATTGAAGTCGTCTCCAATTGTCCCTCGGGATGGAAGATGACGCCGTTGCAGGCCAACAAATGGATGGAAGAGAATATGTTCCCAATGTACCCGCCAGGAGATTTGAAGGTGCCGAAGTAGGACGATGTGCAATGCAGAATGAACAGAGCAAAACAGGCAAAGGAAAGACATGACACATGAACTCTTGATTGCAGGCTTTGGCGGACAGGGTGTCCTCTCCATGGGAATGACACTGGCCTATGCCGGGATGGTCGAGCAAAAGGAAATCAGCTGGATGCCGTCGTACGGACCCGAGATGCGGGGAGGGACAGCCAACTGCATTGTCATCGTCTCTGACAGCAAAATCAGCTCGCCGATCGTGACCAGGTTTGATACGGTCGTGGCTCTCAACCAGCCCTCTATGGACAAATTCGAGAAATCGGTGAAACCGGGAGGGTTGCTTCTCTACGACTCAACGAATATCATCTCCCCGCCAAGCCGGACAGACATTCAGGTTGTTCCGGTCCCGGCGAGCGAAGAGGCCATCAAGCTGAAGAACTCGAAGACGATGAACATGATTGTGCTCGGTGCGTTTCTCGAACGGACGAAGGTGGTAGAAGTGGAGGCGATCATGGAAGCGTTGAAGAAAGTACTGCCGGAACGGTATCACCATCTCCTTCCGCTGAACGAACAGGCGCTCCGCCGCGGAATGGAGCTTGCGTCGCTGGCGGAGGTAGAGGCGTAAATAGTACCGTGGGGACGTTTCTGAATTGCGGGTTGACGTTTCCCTCTCCCGGTGATTTGAAAATCGACCTACAATTATTGGAGGTACCATCATGAAACCACTCTGCGTTCACTCCTGCAAAGGTCTCTGCAATGCACTTGAAGTGGCAGAACACAGGGAGCGTGAGGCAATCAAAGAGTACAAAGCCTTTGCTGAGAACTGCGATTACCCGGACGTCCGTGTACTCCTGGAAGACCTGGTAAAGGAGCGGGAGCGTGCGCTGAAGATCCTCCAGGAAAAAAGGCAGATCCTCTCGGTCAAGTTCGAGATGACCGACGGGATTAATGATAATTTTGCATGACGGGGGACCCCAATGCCACACCAACGTGATGATACCGTCAACTGGGCGGAAATTTCGCTCGAAGAAATCCTTGAACGCGCAATTGCCGACGAGGAAGAGGCCCGCGACTATTACAAACACGCTGCTGATCTGGCAGGCAGTGTCCACACGCGGTATATGCTATTGAGTCTGTCGGAGATGGAACAGGGACACGCTGATACTCTCCGCAAGGAACTGGAAGACCTCTTGTTGCAGCGAGACCTGGAAACAGGCATGGCTGATTGATCGCGTGGGGGTTGCACCAGAGACACCATCGAAGGAGGTTGTCATGAGAAAGTATATTGCACAGCTCTACAAATTGATCCTGCTGACCGCGATGGGATCAGGGGCGAGTATTGTGATCGGGCTGATGATGTATGGTGGTGAGGTGTTCAGTATGAGTTCAATCGGCTTTTCGTATGTGTCGTTCGGACTCAGCGGGGCTTTTATCTTTGCATTCTACCATGTCCGCGGACTTTCGGAGACAATCACCGCCGCTGTGGTTGTCAGTGCGATCCAGTTTGCAGTTTCCACGGCGTGGATTACCATACTCAACGCCTGTGCCTGGTCGTTCGGTGTAAACCTACCTCTTATCCTTGTTGCATTTCTGTTTGAGAGGAAGCTGGCGCCATTCAGGCAGTTCAAATTTGTTGTCGTTGCACTGATTTACGGCGCCATGTTCGTCGTGCTGACACTGCTGGTGGCCTGGTGGACTGCGGGGAGTCTGCTCCCTGCCGCCGTGTACCGGCAGAATTTCGTCGATGGTCTGTTGATTGGATTGGGTGTTGCGCTCGGCATCGAGGCCGGCGAGGCGTTCATCCACTCGATCGAACATCATTCGACGCCTGTGCAGAAACACGCGTAGCTTTCGCGCGGCGTGTTTCATCGTTCCATGTCAAACGCTTGCATTCGCGAGACTGAAGGAGGAGTCGTGGTGGCTGGCGTTTGTTTTTGCTGACCATACTGTGAAAGAAGAAAGGTATGAGCAAATATAAGATCGCATGGTTGCCCGGTGATGGCATCGGGAGGGACGTTATGGATGCTGCCAGGCTTGTGCTTGACCGTGTTGGGCTGAATGCAGAGTACATCCAGGGTGATATCGGTTGGGAATTCTGGTGCAACGAGGGCGATGC
>JAERML010000028.1 GCA_016844425.1 Bacteroidota bacterium | reverse complement strand
GTCGGTTTCAGCCCCACGACACCACAAAATGCCGCCGGTTGACGGATGGAACCTCCGGTATCCGTTCCAAGCGCCGTGTGCGACATTCCTGCCGCCACCGCAACGCACGACCCTCCGCTCGAACCACCGGGCACTCTGGTTTCGTCAACGGGGTTCAATACCGGACCGAACGCGGAATTCTCCGTGGAGGACCCCATCGCGAATTCATCCATGTTCGTCTTGCCGATAATGACCGCGTCTTCCGAGATCAGTCGTCTGACGACTGTCGCATCGTAAAGAGACACAAACCTCTCCAGAAATCTCGAGCCGCAGGTGACTCGTTCATCTTTCATGCAGAGGACGTCCTTGATGGCCACCACCATTCCCGCCAGGGATCCTGCATTTCCCGACGCAATACGAGCATCGACTCGCTGCGCCTTATCGATTGCCTTTTCTGCAAGCACAGTAAGAAATGCATTGAGCCGTTGCTCCTGCTGGATTGCCTCGAGGTGTGCCCGGGTGACGCGTTCACAGGTGGTTGTTCCCGCTTCGATCTCGCGACGCGTGGCCTCAAAAGTCATGTGGGTATTCACTGCGTGCTCTGCGCGTGTCGTCGTAATGGATGGAATATCCGTTCTGCGGTGAGGTCAGGGGTGTACACTGATGATATTGACGCGACAGACCTCCATTGCGTCGCATCAACACGTTCCGCCGGTTGGTCAACGGAGAGCTACTTGTCGTCCAACTTCGTTGACTTCTCCAGATCCTGCTGCATGCCACGCATAGCGTTCTTGAACTCTCTGATCCCTTTGCCGATGTTCTTCCCCATCTCCGGGAGCTTCTTCGGGCCGAAGAAAATGAACACGACAAACATAATCAGGAGCAGTTCCGTGCCGCCGATGTTCTCAAACATGGTGGCCGCCTATGCTTTTTTCTCGTCCGGCTTGGATTCGATTTTCTTCTCGCTGGTGATATCATCCTCGATCTCACGTGTCGCCTTCTTGAACTCCCGAATCCCCTTGCCGAGTCCTTGTGCCAGTTCTGGAATCTTCTTGGCCCCAAAGAATATCAATACAAAAAGTACAATGAGGATTATTTCCGTCGCTCCGATGTTGCCCATCTGCTATCTCCTTCCGCTGTCTGCGGTCATAAGTGAATGATCACCGAGGATGACGCGCTCGATGATGGATTGAAAAATCTTCTGCCCGTCAGTGTGGCCCAACACCGGATCGGACGCGCGCTCGGGGTGCGGCATCAGGCCCAACACGTTACCTGCGTCGTTGATGATCCCTGCAATGTTGGCCAGCGAACCGTTGGGGTTCGCTGCATCGGTGATGGCACCATCCGGGGCACAGTACCTGAACACCACCCTGCCATCTCCTTCGAGACGTTTCAGTGTCTCGTCATCGGTGAAGTAATTTCCTTCTCCGTGTGCAATCGGGATCGCCAGAACCTCCCCCTGTTCGCATGCACCGGTAAACAGAGTCGTGGCATTCTCCACGCGGAGGTGAACATACTTGCAAATAAACCGGAGAGAACTGTTTCTCAGCAGAACACCCGGTAGCATGCTTGCTTCAAGAAGAATCTGGAACCCGTTGCAGATACCGAGGACCACCCCCCCTTTTTCCGCGAAGCGAACCACCTCTTTCATCACCGGGGAGAACCGGGCAATGGCACCACACCGGAGATAATCGCCATAGGAAAATCCACCAGGGAGGATGATGACATCGGAACCCTTCAGATCCGCCTCTTTGTGCCAGAGAAACTCTGCTTCCTGATGGAGGATCTTCTTGCACACATAGTATGCGTCGTGATCACAGTTGGATCCGGGAAAGACCACAACACCGAATTTCACCCCCGTGGACATGTCACACCTTCTCGATCTCGTAGTGATAGTCTTCCATCACCGGGTTGGCAAGAAGTTTCTTGCAGACTTCTTCTGTTGTCTGACGTGCGTCGGCCTCGGATGCCCCGTCCACTGTCAGCTCGATGTATTTTCCCATCCGCACATCTTTAATCCGGCTGATCCCGAGGCTGGCAACGGCATGCTCCACAGCCTTCCCCTGCGGATCCAGAATCGACTTACGAAGAGTGATGCGAACCTTGGAGACGTACACGTTTGCCTCAATGATCAGATGTCGATGCGGGTCGGTTCCGGCGCATCTTCCGCCTCGTGCTTTTCTTCGCCACGCAGGATGTGCTTCACCATTGTTCCGATATACCTAATGATGCCGAGTGCGATGAATAGGACAAACAGCGGAAAAATCGCCTCCCCTGCTGTCACGAAAACTACGATGATGGCAAGGGCGAAGAAAATGAACTTCCATGGTTCTTTCCGAATCGCACGGCGCGATATCAGGGGCAATGTATCGTACTTCACCTTGCTCACCATCAGCAGTCCGAGCCCCGCCGACATCCACGGTAAGACACCCACGGCACTTCCCAAACCGGTGGTATCGTTCCAATAGCTGATAATGAACGACGCAATGGTCAACGCGCTTGCGGGGATCGGCAGACCAACGAAATGATCCTTGTCGAGCCCGACCAGCTGCACGTTAAACCTCGCCAACCTGAGACCCCCAAAGATCATGAGAAACGCGCTGATGAGGATCCCCAACCCACCAAGCGTGTGCAGGTGCACTTGATAGACGAGGAATGCCGGCGCTGCCCCGAAGGAAACAACATCCGACAGCGAGTCGATCTCCACACCGAACTGCGACGACGACTTTGTAATCCTCGCCATCACCCCATCAAGCGAATCAAATCCCGCCGCAAGGATGATAAACCACGCGGAGGAAATAAAGTCATCCTTGCTCGCATGGATGATTGCCATGAACCCGCAAAACATGTTCAGGACGGTGAAAAGACTGGGAACGACGGCGCGAGTGATTTTCATCGATGCGTCACTGTTGTGAGACGACAATGGCCACTACAGTATCACCGCAAGCACTGTTTCCCCCGCCACAGGTTTATCGCCAAGTTTCACCTTGATCTCCGATCCTTTTGGGATAATGACGTCGACGCGGGACCCGAACTTGATCATCCCGAATCTTGCACCTGCGATCGCGGTATCACCCACGGCGACGTTGGCAACAATACGACGTGCAACAAACCCCGCAATCTGCTTGAAGAGCACCTTCACGCTATCACGCTCCACACCTATGTGCGTCCTCTCATTCCTGAAGGAGGACTTCTCATCAAACGCCACAAGATATTCACCGGGAATGTAT
This sequence comes from Bacteroidota bacterium, assembly GCA_016844425.1. The sequence goes on along the minus strand of JAERML010000028.1, from coordinate 6,428 downwards.
CGGTAGTAACCAACCCTTCCGTTGATCGGAAAACGGTTGACGTGCACATTCAGCGGTGACATGAAAATGCTTACCTGGATCCCATCCCCCTTCAGATACTCATCCTCCACCACATCTTTGATGAGTACTACTTCGCCGTCGGCCGGGGAAATGACAAGATTCTCTCCGGACGGGGTGTCCCGCTCGGGATCCCGGAAAAAGTTGAGAGTAAAAATCAGGAACAACAAGAGAAACGTGATAACACCATACTTCACCGGCCGCCACTCGATAAGATTCCATGAGAGCAAGGACCCAATAAGCGTCACCAGGACAACAACGAGAACAACATCGTAGCCGTACTTGCTAATCACCAATTTCCTTCGTGCGACGTTGTGCTATACAGCCGGCTGTGCACGTCGCGATATGTGTCGAGTTCGGGAACCCTCCCGTGCCTGATCGCTCTCCCCTTTTTCTGTTGAACGAGACTGCATGTCCGCGGGGAAATCTCATCCCCGATAATTATCTGGTTGTTGGCAATCCCAAATTCGAGCGATAAAGCCTGGAGCTTCAAACCCCGTCGCCCGAAGAATGAGCGGAGCACCACGTTGGTCTTGGAGGCCACCCTGTTCATCACCCGCAATTGTTCGGGTGTGGCTATATTCATGGCATAGATATGGAACTCATTGACCAGAGGATGCTCCTGTTCCGGGCGCTTGTGGTAATGTTCAAGCACCGGGAAAGCCAGATCTGTGCCCTCCTTGAGGCCGAGTCTCCGAGCACCTGCCCCCAAGGCTGTGTTGTGTACCTGCACCTCCAGTGGTATCATTGCCAGATGTTTCACCAGCATCGAAGACGAAGATGCCTTTTCAATAAAGTGGGTCGGGATGTGAAAGCCAGCGAGGTAGCTGAAAAGATAGGATGAGATATCATTGATCAGAGTTGCGAATCTGGTCGCTTCCTCCGCAATGCCAGCACGACGGGTTGTATCATTACCGAGCGTTGAATGCTGCAACTGGCGCTCTGTCTCTGTGAGGTTTGTTTTGTCCGGGGGATTCGTAAATGTTAGAAGGAGAATCCCTTCCTTGCCTGAGTCATAGAAATTCTTCGACGTTCCTCCGAACCGAAGAATGCTCACCGGCGATACCTCATTTCACTCATGGAATGCTGGTCTTATACACTCTGATATGTAAAAGGTAAGAAATGCACGTCTGAAAGTCAACGCGACTGGCGGGCCCTTTGGAGTTCCCGGAGTTGACTTTGAAGATGAAATGACCAATGTTTCAACCACCGTTTCGTCACCGATCACCTTTCTTCACTGGCGCCTGACCTGTGAACGGTTTTCAGATTGTTCCTCCCCACACAACGATATGACGTCGTCATACCTCAGCGTCGATGGTCTTCTTCCATCTGTCCAGCGTTGGGTCGTCTTCTCCATGCTTGCTCTCACCACATTGGTGTTGATGATCAACTCGCATGACAGTGGCATCGCGAAGACTCCGTTGTTTGTCCTCTGCGCGCTGTTGATTGCAGCCCTTTCAGGGACTTCCTGGCTTCGCATGGGACGGTTGGGGATCCATCTCACCCGACTGGATGTCGCGGTCATCGTACTTCTGGTTGTTGCTCTCATTTCAAGCTTGACAACCACACAGGAGCGATCGTCCATTGCTCTTCAATTCCTGCTCAGCTCAGCGATTTCCTTTTTCGCCGGGAGCTCCCTCTTCGACCGAAAAGACCGGTTTCACCAGTTGCTGAACGTGCTCGCATGCATCAGCGGCGCGGTGGGTGTGGTGGGATTGCTCCAGTTTTTTTTCAACGACCGTTTAGTGCTGGATTTCTTCACCGACGGAAACCGACGTGTCGGCTCGACGTTGGGGAATGCGGTATTTCTCAGCGGCTATGTGGTCCTAACGCTTCCCCTCATGGCTGTAAGGATGATGGACAAGCATCTCACGCGCGTGTCCCGCCTTTTTCATGGAGTCCTCGTCACCGTACTTACTTTCCTTTTAGTCATATCACAATCGCGAAGCAGCTATGTGGCCTTTGCACTTGGTGGCTTGGCTCTGTTGGTTCTCATCACGCGATTCAGCAAGCGTGCCCTGATTTCGGTTCTGGTGGTCATTTTTCTGGGCGGGCTGATAGCTGCGTTGCTTGCGCCTAACCTGGGCCCTCGGATTGGAAATGCCTTTTCTTTCGAACCCACCTCCTCGTTCGCAAGGAGGCTCTACTTCTGGAGCGCGGGTTTCGAGGCATTCAAAGCCGCGCCGTTCCTGGGTCATGGGCCGGGGAGTTATGAAGTGGTAATGAGGGAATACCGGTCACCCGACTACTGGATTGTGAGAAGTGAAGATGTTGTGCCTCACGCCCACAATGAGTTGATAGAAGTAGCAAGTGACCTCGGTGTTTTTGGTCTCGTTGTGTTTCTGGCCATTCTCGGGTTGGCAATCGCCACGGCAAAGAGAGTGATACAGAAAGGAAGTGAATGGTATAGCCTTTACGGCGGGGCTATTTCCTGTTCACTCCTTGCCATCTTTGTTGACAACATGGCGAACGTCTCGCTCCGACAGGCGCCTGTGGCAGCCCTTGCCTGGCTCATGCTCGGTGTTTTGGACTCGCGTTTGTTCTCTTCGCAGGTGTTGGTTACCCGACGGATTACGTTCTCTGCTCCTCGTTGGGTTGCGTTTATCCCCGTAACAGCGTGGTGTGTTTTTGTCTGGTTCACTTTCGCATCCTTGAGGCGAGCCGTCGAAGCTGACACGCACATCATGAGAGGGGTACTGGCTCACGTGGACGGTCGCACTGAAAAGGCGATCGATGAATTCACCGCAGCACTTGCCCTCAATCAAGAGGACCTCTTTGTCCGCTCCAATTTGTCGCTGACACTTCTCAAGGCTAACAGGTTCGTCGAGCTTCTCGCCGCCACGAAGGAGATCCATCGTTTCTCCCCATCATACCCAAAATCAAACTTGATGCAGGCAATCGCTTTCTATTCACTCAGGCAATACCCTGACGCACTCGAAAGTATTCAGAGGGAGATTAAGCTTCGAGGTCATCCCGAAGCTTTCTACGTACAGGCATTGACGTATCAGGCTCTCGGCAATGCGCATGGGGAACAGATGGCGCTGGAGAATCTCGTGATGAGTTGTTGCCGGGGAAGAATCGAGTACCAGTTGGAAGCCGCGACGGCCCGGTTGCTTGCACTCGCTGTGAATCACGGTGACCTGGAACGATTGAACGAAATGATGTTGGATCTCGCCCGGAACCTCCCGGATAACCGTGCCGCAGTACGAACACTTCAGGACGCCAAGGCACGTCTGGCACAACCAGAAAAACAACAGCCCGTGGAGCGTACGTACCGGTAACAGCCCGATCAATGCACAAGCGTTCCACCGGAACAATCAGTGGAACGCCTGCGCTACATCTTCTTGCCTCTATTCTTATTTCTGCACGTGAAACTCGATACGCCGGTTTTGTGAACGTCCTTCCGCTGTGTCATTCGGCGCAATCGGGTCACGCATGCCCTTGCCAACGGTCGTGAGCCGGTTCGCCGCTATTCCCTTCTTGACCATCCACGCTTTCACCGCCTGTGCCCGGCGAGCGGAGAGGTTCTCATTCACGGTCGCGCTCCCAACATTGTCTGTAAATCCGGCAATCTCCACTCCTACATCCGGATTGGAAACAAGCGCGATATATGCCTTTTCCAGAATCGACTCGGATTCACGAGTTAACTTCGCGCTCCCTGTCGCAAAGTTGACGCCCTCAAGGATGACCGTTTTCCCTCGCTCGAGTATGATCGTTTCCTTCATCACGTCGTCCTTGGGGTTGAGCGGATTCGTCCTCCGCATAACTTCAGCTCCATCGTTGATCCCGCCGCCGTCCGTATCCACCTTAGTTGGATCTGTCCTGTATTTCTTGACCTCGTCCGCGTCGGTCAACCCATCAGCATCCGTGTCAGGTTTGCCGGGATCGGTACGGTATGTTTTCACTTCATCCCAATCGGACAGACCGTCGCCATCAGTATCCACCTTGAGGGCATCGGTGTTGTTCCTGAGGATTTCATCTCCGTCAGTGAGGCCATCGCCATCTGTGTCGATTTTGAGCGGATCAGTCTTATATTTGAGGGCCTCATCTCCATCGGAGACACCGTCACCGTCAGTGTCGGATTTTGCAGGGTCGGTCTTATACGTCAGCACTTCATCACCGTCGGCAAGACCGTCGCCATCCGTGTCAACCTTCAGCGGATTCGTCTTAAAGCGCTTTGCTTCTTCTCCATCGTTTAGACCATCACCATCAGTGTCTGGAGCCTCCGGATTGGTACCAAGTCTTCGCTCTTCGCCGTTGGTCAGTCCATCGCTGTCATCATCATCTGCGTCGCCACTTCCAAGGTAGATATTCAGACCAACTTTCACAGAAGCCCAGCTATCACGGGCATTGTACTCTAATGTGTCAGTCTTATCATCTACCACTCTGTACCCCAAATCCAGCACCAGCGATGCCTTTCGCGAGACGAATGCCTCAAACCCAATTCCCATCGGAATTATGATGCTGTTTTTGTATTTATCATTCGGGATGTATACCCCCAAGCCATCCTTCCGCTTGTAGAACATCCCACCGCCGCCAACATAGAGGTATGGAGAAAAGAGCTTCCCTGGCGCCAGGTGGAACCAACCAACCAGCGCTACAGGGATTGCATCGAGTCGGATGTAATCAGATGATGGATAAAAAGGAAATGGAGGCTTCTGTGAACTTTTTAATACCTCGTAACCACCTGTAAGGCCAAGAGAAAATACTCTTGTGAGCCCGTATCGCAGCATGACTTCTCCGCCTGATGAAACCTTCCTTGTGTTGAAGTCATTGTACCACTGGTTTACCCCTCCGTGAAAACCCAGCGACCACCTTCCCTGTGTATTCTGCGCAACGGTACTATCCCATGCAACAAAATGACTGACAAGAAAAAGGATGATAGCGAGTTGTTTCATCAGCAGGTTCCTCCATAACTGAGTTAAAGAGAGAACAATCCGTTCTCCCGCGCTTCGGACAACCTAATATGCGAAGAAAATTTGAATGAAACTATATGTTTTGAACGCAAAAGTCAAGGTGTTTGTCAGGTGTCAACGGGTAATCGCTTATAGTCGTGCGTCGAATCAGAAAACTCTTGGTCGTCTGGTGGGGTTCACATTCGCCGGAGGTCTTGTTTGTGACTGTCATGTGTCTTTAGGTTGCAAGTACCGATCGATGCAAAATGTCCTGCTTCCGATCTGGAATCGTTGACATTCGGAGGGGAAATGAGTAAATTATTGACCGATTTGACGTATTGCCCCGTCGTCTAATGGCAAGACAGCAGACTCTGGATCTGTTTATCGAGGTTCGAATCCTTGCGGGGCAGCAGGTGGGAATGCGGATCGAAGATTTCGGAATATGTGACTCAGGCGTGCTTCAATCCACCATCACCAATCCGAAATCCGCAATCTCTTTTGGCCTTATCGTCTAACGGTTAGGACGGAGCCCTCTCAAGGCTCAAATACGGGTTCGATTCCCGTTAAGGCTACCAACAGCACCCAGTATGGATTTGCTTCCTGTCTCGACTCTGCTCAGGGGTCCGAGTTAGGGCAGGCGTTTCAAGTAACATCTGACCTTCTTCTCCTTGCGATCCACAACTATCATTTCGACGAGCCTTCTCCGTGCTGTTCGGAGCACACGCGTGAAGCAACAAAGGCTCTGAGAGACGAGAGCCTCTTGTTCGTTTCCGCTGCCAAATACAGAAACCTCCCTCGACGAGACTCGATCCCTCCATTTCAGGTTTCCCGATTTCGCTTGACATGGTCTGGCTTCGGTGCTATATTGATATTGATACTGAGGTACAAAGGAAAAGAACTCAATGTATCGGGCTGTAAGAAACATAGCGCTGATTCTGCTGGCATCACTCGTCGTAACAGGTGCAAGGGCAGCAAGCATCTGCGAGACGGTGCGGTTGAAATGGCCGCCCATGCAGCCTGAGATGAGTGCGAGCTTCGGCCACTCCAAGGATGCCACCAAGGAATCCTACACTCAGGGGTGCCAAACCTGGCTTGTGAAGCAGATTTCCTCATCACCCGTGTATCCGTGTGTGGTGGAATCCGCTGGTTGTGATACGGAGTTCTTCCTCCTTTTCGATTTACGTTCCCATCTCTTCGGTTCCTCTTTCTACTTCTCGTCACTCTGCAATAAAGCACCTCCGGCAGCCTAAGCACACCTCATCGTTCTCTTCGCCTTTACCCGAAAAGTGCTCAAAGGCCATGCTGCGATTACGCGCAGCCGGCAGAGACGGCTCTGTCAGGCCTACTCAAAACTGATCCAGGTATTTAAGGCAAGAAAAAGATGACTCACTGTTGGTTCCCGTGTCGCGTGAACTATCGCGTTCGGCACATACATGCAGGCACATAGGGTGGTTGACCAATTCGCTACTCGTTGCA
>JAERML010000189.1 GCA_016844425.1 Bacteroidota bacterium | reverse complement strand
GAATCGAATCGGGCAAGCACGCTGCCACGCTGACGAAAGGAATGCCCGGTGTTCTGCACGGTTCATACAGCTATTTGCTTCAGGACGAGAATGGGCAGGTGGAACTCGCGCATTCCATTTCCGCCGGATTGGACTACCCGGGAGTGGGGCCGGAACATAGCGCATTGAAAGACCTCGGTCGCGTTGAATACGTGTCGGTCACAGACCAGCAGGCACTCGACGCGGCGTTTCTTCTCGCCCGCACCGAAGGGATCATCCCTGCTCTCGAATCCGCTCATGCATTTGCCTACCTCAATACTCTCATGCCAACAACATCAACGAAAGACATCGTTGTCGTTTGCCTTTCTGGACGGGGAGACAAGGACATCGCCACGTTTGCAGAACACGGGGCACGTTGATCTCCCCACCAATGAACCGGATCCATGCATCGCTTGCGGCACTTGCAGGAAGAAAAGAGAAGGCCCTTGCCCTCTTCCTTACTGCAGGATTTCCACATCTGGAGTCCACCGTTGGGTCGGGGTCGGTGCACGAACTCAGAGACGCAGGCGCCGATCTTATCGAACTCGGCATGCCGTTCTCGGATCCACTTGCCGATGGGCCTGTCATTCAACACAGTTCATCGGTGGCGTTGCGGAATGGCGTGACGCTGGCAACGGTTTTCCGGCAGGTGAGAGAAATCAGAGGGTCGTCATCCGTGCCAATCATCCTCATGGGATATCTCAATCCTGTCCTCCGGTACGGCGCTGAAAAATTCTTTTGTGACGCAAGAGAATCAGGTGTTGACGGCTTGATATTTCCTGAACTGCCGCTGGAAGAATCCGGTCGCTTCAAGAACCTGATGGAGACAAACCGGCTTGCGAACATCCTTCTTGTAGCACCAACCAGCTCGCCTGCACGTATCAAAGCAATCGATGAAGCGTCGAGTGGTTTTCTCTATTGTGTCTCCACCACCGGTGTGACGGGTTCATCGAATTCCAACGCCGACCATATCGACAGGATACGTCAGTACGTCAGTAGGAATCCTCTCCTCGTTGGATTCGGGATTGCGACACCTGAAGATGCGCGGTCATTTTCGACCCACGCCGATGGAGTCATTGTAGGAAGCGCGCTGATCAAGAAACTTCAGTCAAATACACCGTTGCCGGAACTGAAACAATGGGTTCGCTCGGTCAAGAACGCGATGAATCCATGACAAGGAGCGTCACTTGATTAGTAACATCTGCCTCCCGACCTGAACCGCTCCCGTCTCCAGTCTGTAGTAGTACACACCGCTCGACAGATTCCCTGTTCCTCGTGTGTCCAAACCGCACAAGGCGTTCCCCCTTCGTCAACGACCAATGATTGAAGCGTGTTCTCATCTCGCAGACCATCTTTGGTCAGGGTATCGACCAGAGTCCACTGCGCGGCTGTTATCGTCGCGGGGAATATGAGATGAATTGAACATGTCGGCAACAACGGAGAATGTACGCGCTCGGGTTGAGTTGTGCAAGTCTTGGCAATCAAAACCTTTTTTTGTACATTGTCCGGGGTCCTTACTCTCCGGACTCAGGCCTTCTTCAACAGCCTTCTTAGCTCGCTCATTCATCAGTGTTCAGCGATGTCCGATCAAGCAACCAACCTTTCCGTGGTACGTGTTCGTTTTGCACCGAGTCCCACCGGCTACTTGCATGTCGGCGGTCTCCGCACGGCGTTGTACAACTACCTTTTCGCTCGCAGGAACAACGGCACATTCGTTCTCCGCATTGAGGACACGGACAGAGCTCGATACGTGGAGGGGGCGGTGGATAATCTGATACAGACCCTTCGCTGGGCCGGAATCGATTTCGATGAGGGACCGGGGAAGGGTGGACCGAGCGGGCCGTACGTGCAATCGGAGCGACTTGAGTTGTACCGACAGCATGCACAACAATTGTTGGACTCGGGGAAGGCATATTACGCGTTCGATACTGCCGAGGAACTGGGAGAGATGCGGAAAAGGCGGGAGACAATGCAACTTCCTCCCAAGTATGACCGCCGGGCATTGAAACTGACCCTAGCCGAAATCAAGGAAAAACTCGCTTCGGGTTCTCCCGCAGTCGTCCGGATGAGGGTTCCAGACGGCACCATCGTTGGTTTTGATGATGTTATCCGTGGCCGCGTGGAGTTTGCCAGCAACCAGGTGGACGACCAGGTGCTCTTGAAATCCGACGGTTACCCGACCTATCACCTCGCAAACGTCGTGGACGATCACTTGATGGGAATCTCTCATGTTATCCGCGGGGAGGAGTGGCTTTCCAGTACACCGAAGCACGTCCTGTTGTATCAGTACTTCGGTTGGCAACTTCCGACATTTGCCCATCTCCCATTGCTGCTCAATCCGGATAAGTCGAAGCTGAGCAAGCGTCAGGGAGACGTTGCGGTGGAGGATTATCGGCAAAAGGGATACCTCAAGGAGGCGCTTGTCAATTTTGTAGTGTTGTTGGGTTGGAACCCGGGCGATGAACGGGAAATTTTCCAGCTTGAGGAGTTGGTGAGAGAATTCTCTCTTGATCGCGTTGGCAAGTCGGGGGCTGTCTTCAATATCGAGAAGCTGGACTGGATGAACTTCGAGCACCTCCGGAAGAAATCAGATGCTGAAGTGCTGGGGATGCTCAAAGAATATCTGAAGGACTCGCCAGTACGCGACGCTCATGTTGATGATGACTACCTGATGAGGGTCATCGGCGCCATGCGCGACAGGGTGACGTTTGTGAAGGATTTCGTCGAGAAAAGTCCTTACTTCTTCCAATCACCAACCCAGTTTGATCCGGATGTTGTGAAGAAGAGATGGAAACAAGAGACGGCGGATCACCTCAAGAGTCTCCTCGAGGAATTCTCACGGCTTGAACACCCACAAAAGAGCGACTATGAGGTCGCTCTCCACCGTACAGCAGAGGCGTTGAAGATCAAGAATAGTGATTTGATTCATCCGTTGCGGCTGGCCGTCTCAGGAATGGGGGTTGGCCCGGGCCTCTATGATATTCTCTTCATTCTCGGGAAAGATGAAACCATCCGTAGAATCAGATCTGCTATCGAAAGCATACGATGACTGCAATGAGCATAGACAACAGCGACAACAAGGCAAGCGGGGACACCCCGGTACGGACGAACTTCATCCGCGAGATCGTTGATGATGACCTGAGGACGAACAAATACGGCGGCAGGGTTCACACACGCTTCCCACCAGAACCAAACGGGTACCTTCATATCGGTCATGCAAAATCCATCTGTCTCAACTTCGGGCTCGCAAGAGACTACAATGGGCTCTGTAACCTCCGTTTCGACGATACGAATCCAACAAAGGAGGAACAGGAATACGTTGATTCGATCATGCAGGATGTCCGGTGGCTCGGTTTTGATTGGGGAGACAGGCTGTACTATGCGTCGGACTATTTTGAACAACTGTACGAGTATGCTGTACGGTTGATTGAAAAAGGAAAGGCATACGTTTGCGACCTGACGGCTGACGAGATCAGAGAGTATCGCGGAACGCTGACCGCACCGGGGAGGGAGAGCCCTTACCGGAACCGGACTGTCGAAGAAAACCTCGACCTCTTTCAGCGGATGCGCAAAGGAGAATTCCCGAATGGGTCTCGTACGCTCCGCGCAAAGGTCGACATGTCGTCGCCCAACCTCAACATGCGTGACCCCGTCATGTACCGCATCCTGTTTGCCACACACCACCGGACCGGGGAAAAATGGTGCGTCTACCCGATGTACGACTGGGCCCATGGGCAGTCCGATTCAATCGAGGGGATCACGCACTCGAGATTGGTTTCTTGACGAGCTTGGCATCCACCATCCCCAACAGATTGAGTTCGCGCGATTGAACCTGACCTACACCATGATGAGCAAACGGAAACTCCTGCAACTCGTCGAGGAGGGACACGTCAATGGATGGGATGACCCGCGCATGCCCACAATATCAGGGTTGCGCCGTCGCGGATTCACGCCGGAGTCTATCCGCGCATTTGCGGATCGCATCGGGGTTGCAAAGAGAGAGTACACGTCGGACGTCCTGCTGCTGGAGGATTGTCTGCGGGATGATCTGAACAAGCGTGCCCCCCGGGTGATGGCGGTTCTTCGTCCGTTGAAAGTCGTCATCGACAATTTTCCTGACGGCACGGTTGAAGAACTTGAGGCCGTGAATAATCCTGAAGATTCCACTGGCGGCACGCGCAAGGTACCGTTCTCCAAAGTCCTGTACATCGAACAGGACGATTTCCGCGAGAATCCACCGAAGAAGTACTTCCGCCTGTCGCCCGGGACGGAGGTCAGGCTGCGTTATGCATACATCATCAAGTGCGTTGGTGTGATCAAGGATGAGAACACGGGTGAAGTAACCGAGTTGCGATGTACATATGATCCTGAAACACGAAGCGGTTCTCCCCAGAGCAGCCGGAAGGTGAAAGGGACAGTTCACTGGGTATCAGCGGCACATGCTGTTGATGCTGAAGCACGCCTGTACGACCGTCTCTTCACCGTCGAGAATCCAGGCGGTGACACCTGGAAGGGGTCCATCAACCCGAACTCGCTCGATGTGGTGCGCCATTGCAAGGTGGAGCCTGGCCTGAGGAATGTCCGGCCGCAGGATCGGTTCCAGTTTGAGCGGCTCGGATATTTCTGCGTGGATGATGATTCAAGCGAGAGCGCCCTTGTATTCAATCGGGCTGTGACACTGCGGGATACCTGGGCAAAGATCGAAAAGGCATGATGTTCTCTTTACGTCGGAGATCGTGCTTGTGGTGGGTGACGCTTTGAAAGATTGATTCTTCCTCGGGCAATGTCTATATTTTTTGGGCCTCGAACATCATGACTGAACTCAACCACATCAGAATCAAGAATGCCGTCTTCTACGCATACCACGGCGCGCTGGCTGATGAGCAGAACCTCGGCGGGAAGTTCGAAATCGACGTTGACATGTACTGCGACCTTTCCGCTGCCGTCGAGAGTGATTCACTGAAAAGGACAGTCGACTACGAGAAGGTCTACAGTTTCATCCAGAGTCTTGCCCTTGCCAAGAAGTACCACCTACTTGAAGCACTCGCCAACACCATTGGAAAGGGGTTGTTGCGTGAGTTCTTTAACATTGAAGTAGTGACCGTGAGAATCAGGAAGCCTCATCCGCCGGTGAAGGGGGTGGTGGACCACGTGGAAGTCGAGATCACACAGAAACGATGAAGACATACAGAGTTTTCGTGGGCCTCGGATCTAACATGGGCAAGCGGGAGCTTCAGTTGAACAATGCCACGCACGCGCTCCAGAAGCTGGAAGCGGTAAAGGTCATCTGGACATCCTCTATCTATGAAACCGATCCTTTCGGGAAGGTCGATCAGCCGAGGTTTCTTAACGCTGTGGTCGAGCTTGAAACAACCCTTGCCCCGGAGGTCTTCTATCCCCGGCTCAAAGCAATCGAGCAGGAGTTGGGCAGAACGGTATCTGAACGCTGGGGCCCGCGCGAGATTGACATCGATATCCTGATTTACGATGGACACGTACATGATGACGGGAATGTCACCGTCCCGCATCCAGAGATGGAACAAAGGAAGTTTGTACTTGTTCCACTCAATGAGATTGCACCAGATTTGGTTCACCCGGTGAACGGAATGACTGTCGCGGAGATGATGGCAGCATGTCGGGATACCGGGCGAGTAGTGAAGTCGCTTCACCATATCAAGCTGTAGTTGGTCAAGTATCTGAATGCCGGGGCACAAAGAGCAAAATCCGATGTGCGATGTTCCGGCAACCTGAACGCGGACGCGAATACTCTTGGAGTCTCATTGTCGCAACGGGAACCCCTCGCCTCACTGATCGAGAAAACAGACCTTCGCCACATAGCCATTGAGGGAGTAATCGGCGCAGGCAAGACGACACTTGCTGCCATGTTGGGAGAAACACTGGGTGGGAAGGTCGTGCTTGAGAAATTTGAGGAGAATCCTTTTCTCAAGGACTTCTACGGAGACCCCGAGCGTTACGCGTTTCAAACACAGATCTTCTTTCTGTTGACGAGGTACAAACAGCAGCGCGACCTCTTCCAGGCAGACCTGTTTCACCGCTTCCTCGTCACGGATTACATCTTCGAGAAGGACAAGATCTTTGCCTATCTGAATCTGCAGGATGAGGAGCTGAAGTTGTACGAAACGCTGGTCACCAGCATCCAGCACAACATCCCGACGCCCGACCTCGTCGTGTACCTGCAGTCAAGTGTTCCCCGGTTGATGGAGAACATACGGAGAAGAAGGAGGACATTTGAGAATGAAATGTCGGAAACGTACATCAAGGATCTCAACGAAGCGTACAACTATTTTTTCTTTCGATACAAGGCTACGCCGCTTCTTATTGTGAATGCCTCGGAGCTGGATTTTGTTGCAAACAAAGGCCACTACAACGAGTTGCTGGATGAGATTTTCAGGCCGAACAGGGCGGCGGTGGAGTACTACAATCCCATCAGGCAGCAATAGGATGTCATGAGACTTTTCCTCTGGATGGTTCTCGGCTATGTTGTTTGGAAGGTAATCCAGATCGTGATGCGGACGATGAGCAGTTCACGGCCCCGCGAGGATGTGTTCACGAATCAGACGCCGCCAAAGAATGCTCCGAAAAAGTTTTCCAACGCTGAGGACGCGGAGTTCGAGGATCTCCCGCCTGAGGAAAAAAAATAATTGGTTCCGGCTTTCAGATTCATTTGCGGTGTTCTCCTTGCTGAGACGTCTCGAACAATACCTCAAGCACATCCTCCGGTCGTTCATTCGAATTCTCCTCCATTCCAGTCGGTCACCCCACTTTGATCCGGGGTCCATCCGGAGAATACTCGTCGTTCGCCAGCACAATCAGCTTGGGGATATGCTCTGTGTTGTCCCGCTTCTTCGCAGTCTCCGGAGCAGGTTCCCCAATTGTCAGATTGGGCTGATCGCCAGCCCGGTGAATGTCGACGTCATGGCCAACAACGCGTATGTCGACCGTGTCATCAACTTCGACAAAAGGGAATTCCTCGGGAAGCACTCTCTCAAGCTCCAGCGGCTGATCGCATTCATTCGTCAGTTGCGCGATTCCGGTTTTGACCTGGTGATCGTCCCATCCACAGTCTCAACGTCCTTTACCAGCGATCTCCTGGCGTTTCTCTCGGGCGCCCGGTACAGGATCGGGGCGGGAAGTATCGACGGGCTTGAGAATCCCAGCAGCTTCTTCTTCAATATTCCTGTACACCTTGACTGGCGAAGTACTCCGCATCGTCACCAGACGTTGAGGAACCTTGACATTGCGACATCGCTTTCTTTGGAGACCGACGTTCTCTCATCCGAAATCACACCAACCAGACAAGAGCGAGAAAGAGCGAAGGCCGTTGTTGACAGAACGAAAGAAAAGAGATCCTTCGTTGTTGCTCTTCATCCCGGGGCAGGAAAGACTCCTAACAGATGGCCGGCGGAGCGGTTTGCTGCTGTGGCAAACCGTCTTCACCAAAGCGTCAATGCTGCCGTTGTCATCACCGCCGGACCAATGGATGGCGAGCCTGTTGCAGCCTTGAAGACCGGTATCAATGGGCCCTGTGACCTAATCGATAATAAGCCAATCAGGGAAGTAGCGGCATTACTTTCGCACGTGGACCTTGTCATCTCAAACGACACAGGTATCATGCATGTGGCGGGTGCCGTGGGGACCCCGGTTCTCTCACTCTTTGGTCCGACCGATCCCGAACAGTGGGCACCAAAAGGTCCACAGCATCGTTTCATAAGAGGG
>JAERML010000188.1 GCA_016844425.1 Bacteroidota bacterium | reverse complement strand
GAGCCTCTCGCCTCGATCCGCGCCCAACTGGAGGAAGTCACGGGTGAAGGCATCCTCGACTTCGACCCGCAGACGCGCATCGAGAACGCGATGCGAGATTTGATCCGCATCGAAGCCATCCTGAACGAGATTTTGGACTTTGCCAAACCGCTCGAACTGACGCGACGGCTTCTCCGCATCCCCGAAGTGCTCGAGAGCGCGCTCACACTGATCACGACCGACCTCGAAGTCACCAGGATCCAGGTGACCAAGGACTATGCAACGATCATCGCACCGGTTCGCGGCGACGAAGCCAAGCTCCAGCAAGTCTTTCTCAGTATTTTCAAGAACGCATGTGAAGCGATGAACCCCGGTGGGCATCTCCATATTCAGGTCACCCAACACCGCGCGGGACGCGGCGTGGAAGATCATATCCTCATCAAGAACGACGGGGTTCCTATTCCGGCAGAAATCGTCGATAAGGTCTTTGAACCGTTTTTCACCACGAAGCGGGCCGGTATCGGTCTGGGACTTGCCACGGTGAAGAAGATCGTCGAAGAACATGGCGGCTCCATTGCCATCGGCAGCGCGCCAGGCGAAGGAACCACCGTCACCATCCGCCTCCCAGGCCTCAGCGCCGGCCCATCCTATCGCGGCCGCGGGCGCCGCCGTCCTCCCGCACGCCGCCCGGCCTAATACCCCGTCTAATTGGTTTGTTTGGTTTGTCTTGTTTATTTGGTTGAACCAGACAGGCCGGACTTGTGCTCACTCGTGTGAGCCATCGAATTCCTAGCTCGCGCTATTCATAACCGTTGGGAGCTAGACAATTGGCAAGCGAGGATGTACAGTAACACGTACATATTGGGAGGCCTGCTATGGATGCTATTACTTACACCACCGTTCGCGCAAACCTCGCGAGCGCAATGGACCGCGTTTGCGACGACCACGAAGCCCTGATCATTACGCGCAATGGAGAACAGTCGGTCGTGATGCTCTCGCTGGAAGACTACAAATCGCTAGAAGAAACCGCATACCTCTTGCGCACTCCCGCTAACGCCAAGCGTCTTCTTGCAGCTGCGGCACAACTGAACGCCGGCAAAGGCATTGAGCGGAAGCTCGCCAAGTGAAACTGATCTTTGCTGACGATGCATGGGACGACTACGTCTATGGGCAAAAGCAAGACACGGGCATGGTTGAGAGAATCAATACGCTGATACGCGAGACAGAACGAGAGCCCTTCGCAGGAGTGGGTAAGCCTGAGCCCTTGAAACATGCGCTTTCGGGGTACTGGTCACGCCGAATAAATGATGAGCATCGAATGGTCTATCGCGTAGAGGGGGATGCGCTCATGATCGCGCAGTTGCGCTTCCATTACTGAGACGCTTAACGCTCCGCCACTCAAATAAAGGGTCGAGAATCTTTTCGGGACGGCTTGTAAGCAACTAAGACTCCCGATCCCTTTTCGATCGTAGACTGATCCGCATAAGATGCGGCAAAATTTACGGGGTCAGACCCCTTTGTTTTGTCCACAGGTACCTAACAACTGTAATCAGCGGAAACTCCGAATTCAATCCACCGAAGCTTGTTGTTCGAAAATTTAGCCGTAATTCCTGACCCACGTGAAGCAATGGATTTTTCTCCGGAAAGGCAAGCTTCATATCCGGGTTCACCAGATTGAAGTTCTTTTTCTTCGAAATAAACGTAGAACAGTAAATTGCCCTTAGATCCAGAAGGCTTTCCCATGAATTTTTTAAAATCTTCAAGCGCCATTCCAAGATGAATTCCACTCTTGGTATTGAATTGATCGGCTTTTATCGATGTTGTGCTACAATTTTTCATGAAATTAACTTCTCCCCGGATAAATCTAACCTGATCGACATGACCACGAGACATTTCTGAGTCTGCAGAAAACATGATGATGTCCTGAGATGTATTTTCCCCTGAGTAGTAACAAACTTTACTCTCAGAACCGGCCGCATCGCCAGAATGCCACGTGGTTGCCTTGCCGAAAATAGCTTGCGCTTTTTCAAATGAATCAATACCAAGAATGAAGCCCTTAATATTACGATGGGACGAGGCGAGTGATCCTTTATACGAGGAATCAGCGCCCTCTAGGCAAGGACCTCCGACATTCCTCATGTAGTCGTCGCATGTTTTTTGTACATACTGGCCATTACTCTGACCAGCAAGCGAGGTCGCAAAAACCAACCAAAGTAGAGAAAAGGTAAACATAAATATTTTCACATAAACCTGCACATAATTAACGAGCGGGATAACTATAATTAGGCTGATCCGCACAAGCTGCGGAGGTCTGAGTATCTGTCCGTATAAGACGGCTTGGAATTTCTCGCCGGAAGCCTATTAATCCTATTACCATCAATTGGTTAGACCTTATCAGACTCTTATCATGGCATCTTATACGGACCAGCATAAGATGCCATCTTTCATTGAAATCACAGCCCCCGGACTGCGGTTGAGAAATGAATAGGCATCATCGTTGTCTTCACACCCGTTGGAGCCTGTAAAATCCACAGGGTAGCCTGGTCGATCCTCAATTGCGCGCGTCGAACGAGCACATTCCTATCGTGCGCGTTCCGCGAGCAAGAAGGGCACCTGGCCACCCCCCTTCCAATCTTTTTGTTATCCCCCACTTCGCCCTCAAGGGGAGCCGCCAGACTGTCCTTCACTGCGCGCATCGAACGAGCACCGTTTCATCGTGCGCGTTCTGCGAGCAAGAAGGATGGTCTGGCGGTTCCCCTTCTTTCTCCTTTGACAGCCCCCCCCCTTCCTGGCTATGATTCCTCGCATCCAATTCAGCCTTGAAGTTAAGAACCTATGTTCACTAGCCACCATTTATTTATCCAAAGGAGTAGGCGTATGAAACTCATACTCGGCACTGTTGCGACCGTCTCCGGTGTCTTATTTGCGCTCTCGATGGCCTCGGCGAATCCATCGCTCCTCCCCAAACATGAAGGCTACCCGATGAAGAACAGCGGAAGCCCTGTGACAGGCCAGCCGACCGCCAACGATCCTGGTCAGTCGGATGCGCGCGGCGAGGATACGCTGCTGAAGTCTGCCGACTCCTTTAAGAGCGCCCAGCAGAACCTCATGAAGTCGGACAATGAGCGGATTACCAAAGGCCTGGGAGCGAATCAGCTCCCGACGGTGCAGGGACCACAGGTCAAGATCGCCCCTCCGGTAACCTCCGCCACAAAGATCACCGGCAATCGGAAGATCGACTAGTCAAGCAGTTCAGCTAGTCTCAACAGGGGGTACCGGATTTATCCGGTGCCCCTTTGTTTTTGTGCGTCCGGTCTGAGTGCCGGCTGCGACCTTACGTAACCGGAATCGCCAGAGCTTCTTGGCCCAGGCACCCGCATAATCCACACCAATTCGGGGATGAGCCCCTACATGACCTCTCTTCACCGATGCCCCTCGATCCTCGAACCAGAGGGATTCGCCCATTGTGAGATCCGCACGATTGAGACTCAGATCGATCTGCATTGCGCGACAGAGCCGCCCAGGCCCATCGATCAACTTCCCATCGATTTCAATCGCCCTGATCAAGACGGCTGAAGGGAACTCCTCACGCTCTGTCACGACGTTCAGACAATGATACATCCCATAGATGAGATAGACATACGCAATCCCTGCCGGACCAAACATGACATCCGTCCGTTGCGTTCTCCCTTTCGACGCATGGCAGGCCTTATCTTCTGACCCCACATAGGCCTCGACCTCGATAATCTTCCCCGCTATCTCTCTGCCGTCGATGCAACGAATAAGATATTTACCCACAAGCGACCGCGCCACGGTCAGCGTGGGGCGACTGAAATAACGTCGAGATAAAACTCTTCGCGTTGACTTCATTTTGTTTCTCTATAGACCGCTCAAAATGATCTTCCAACAAGGCCGCAGGCGAAGAAAGCACCGGAGGCGTAGGCATTCTCACCCGCCCGACCCCGAGCTGCAAGAGCAGCTCTTTCCCGGCGGGGTACG
>JAERML010000027.1 GCA_016844425.1 Bacteroidota bacterium | reverse complement strand
TCGACGCGCTTCCACTTCTCGATACAAGAGAGGCGTCACAGCTCAAGGTTTCAGGTGAAGCCGCCTATATGATACCTGATCCCAACACGATGAAGAGCAGCATACCAAGTGACGGCGGTGAGGGGGTCGCATACATCGATGACTTTGAGGGGGCTCGCCGCACCATTCCTCTCGGTACGAGCTATACCCAGTGGTCTCAGGGTGGGCCCCCGGCCGATAGCGCATGGGGCATTCACAACCTAGCCGACACGACGAAGATGTATTCCAAAGGGAAGATGGTCTGGTTCAATCTTCCACAGCCTGATACAAGGTTGACCACTGTATTCCCGAACAAGAAGCCAGGGAACGATGTGAATGACCGCATCACCCTGTTCGATGTTCGTTATTTTCCCCAGAAGAGAGGCCAGTTCAATTACAGTCCGGACTTGGACTCGACGATGACCTCCACAAAGAATTGGGGCTCAATCATGAAGCCCATTTCGGTGGCGGCCACCAACCTTGTGAATGAGAACATCAGTTTTATTGAGCTCTGGATGAAGGTTGCGCGGGCGCCCTTGGACGCGAAAATGGTGATCGACCTTGGTGCGATCAGCGAAGACGTCATCCCCAACCGACGACTGAACACGGAAGACCTTGTTCTTCCGGCAAGCACGATTAACGGCACGCTGCAGGAAGGTGAGGATGTGGGTCTTGACATGCTGCCAGACGTGGCAGAACCTGGTTACGACCCGGTGAACAATCCTGATCCGAGTGGGGACAACTACTCGTACAACAATGCCGATCTCAACGAGACTTTCGAACGGATCAACGGGACTGACAATAACAAGAACAGTCCCAGCGGATTGATCCCTGACGCTGAGGACCTGAACTCCAACGGTATTGCCGATCCAACAAACCAATACATGCAGTACGAGCTCTCTCTCGACACCGATTCCACGAGGAACCGCCGCATCGTGGGTGGGGGCAACGCGGGATGGTATCAATTCCGTATCCCGATCCGCGAATACACACGTCTCATTGGCGGCACGGTTCCCAACTTCGAGAACGTAGAGTATATCCGCGTCTCATTTCTCAATGTCCCACAGACCGACACCATTGCCGTACGCATCGCGGATTTCAGCCTTGTCGGTAACCAATGGCAAGAGCTCCGGAAAGAGGACACGACGTTCGTCGTCAGCGTGGTGAGTGTGGAAGACAACCTGGACTACCGGAGTCCTCCGGGCGTCATTCGCGAACGCGACAAGACGCGACCGGATGAACAAGTGCTGGCGAATGAGCAATCCCTTGCACTGTTGCTCAAGGGAGTCCCCGAGGGGCAATCCCGGCATGCAGTCAAGTTCTACACGTATAAGCCACTCGATTTGTTCAACTACCGTCGGATGAAGATGTTTGTCCATGGCGATGAGGCCTTCCGAAGCCTCGCCGTGAAACCGCAGGTCTTCTATCGCTTCGGGCTTGATTCTTTGAACTACTATGAGTATCGAGGCCCCATTTATCCGGGGTGGGATGAGCGGAACGAAGTGGATATTGATTTCCGTGAGCTTACGTCCATTAAGCAAGGCCGTGACTCGGTACAGCAAAGCGTAGAAAAGCTGGTGAAGCTTATCGGCGTTGATAGTGTAACGTATCGTGTGCGTGGGAATCCGTCTCTCACGCAAGTTCGTTACTTGGCCGTTGGCGTCACGCATCGCTACCAGAACGGCCCAGGCGGGCCCGCACCTCCGCTGACCGCCGAGGTATGGGTGAACGAGCTCCGCCTGATTGAAGTGGATGACTCCAAAGGATGGGCCTATCGCTTTGACACGCAACTGAAGCTGGCCGATCTCGGATCCGTCTCGTTCAACTATTCGAGGGTGGATCCGAACTTCCATACGCTCGAGCAACGCTTTGGCTCGCGGCAGACCGGAACCAACTGGGGAATCAGCACCTCTATGTCGCTTGAGAGGTTTTTTCCCAGCGATTGGGTCGGCACGTCGCTTCCAGTGTCCTACTCGCGTTCAGTGGGAATGGTGGAGCCGAAGTATCTTCCCAACTCGGATGTCCTGGTGAGCGAGGCTGCTGAACAGGAGAGACAGAAGATGCTCACGCTCGGGTACTCCGAAGCAGTCGCCAATGCGGCTGCAGACCGAATTATCCGTAATGCGGAATCCTATCGGGAAACGGACACCTACGCGGCTCCGAGCTTCCGCATCGGCTTTCCTTCCAATGACTGGTTCATTCGGGATACGTTTAACAAACTCACGCTCGGGTACAACTATACGAAGTCGAGAGAACGAAACCCTGCGATCTCGAGCCGCGTCGCATGGTCGTGGAATGCGAAGATATCGTACGCATTCAACTTCTCGCCCGATTATTACGTCCAGCCGTTCAAGAGCTTGTTCGATGGTCTCTGGTTTCTTGACGAGTACAAGAACTTGAAGATTTTTTACACTCCCACGAATTTCACCTGGTCGTTCACGGCGGTTCGATCGCGTGACGTGTCCACCCAACGGACGGTGGGTGCCCAGCAACTCACGACCCGCAACTTTACGGCGTCGCGCCAATTCGGGTTCGGGTGGAAGGCGACCGAAGGCGGGATTGCCAACCTGTCGGGGAACTACAACCTGAGCATTGAATCGAGCTTACTGGATCTCGAGACGGACCGGAACAAACAACAGCGTCCGTTCTCGAAGATTCTGGATGATATTTTCTTCGGCGACAAGTTTATCAACTTCGGAACGGACACACGCTACGCTCAACAGAACCAGTTCGCGAGCAGGCCGAACATCCCGAACATCTTCAACATCAAGAAGTACGCGGACTTCTCGATGAGCTACGGAGTGGACTACAACTGGCAGAACACCCAGGCGGCTGGAGATATCGGGAAATCGGCTGGATGGGGCAACAATATCAACTTCTCGATGAACTTCAAACTAAAGCAGTTGTTCGATCCGCTCTTTGACGACAAGCCAGCGGCAGCAACGCCCACTCCACGCGGAAGGCGGGGTGCTGCAGAGAATGAGGGGGAGGAAACTCCCGGAACGACGCAACCGGCATCCGACACCACAGGGACACCGCAATCTCCCGGTGGCCTGGAGAAGACGCTCGCTCAGCTCAAGACACTTGCACGTGCCCTTATCAAAGTTCCGTTCCTCGATTACGACAATATCAATATCACCTTTACTCAATCAAACAACGTGGGCAACAGTGGCGTGGTGGGGAGAACCGGGTTCGTCAATTTCTGGGGACGTGTGCCGTTCTTCCAGGAGGCGGACCCGAAGTATGGACCGTCGCGTCTGTACCAGCTCGGCCTCATCTCCGACCCGAACGGCAAACTCACGAACTTCGGCACCCGATCATACTTCCCCTTCTTCGGTTGGGATGTGGAGCCGGGAATCAGAGCGGCGAGCATAGGCGGTCTAAGTGCAAACCTCTCCAATACCTTCCGACAATCCAACCGGGTGACATTGAAGACGAACCGCTCCCTCTGGGAAGGGGCGCGGCTGGACTTGACATGGAATACCGGCTGGCAGTTCAGCCGGACGCAAAACGTCACGACGGACTCCCTGGGCACGCCGAGAATCCTGAACGCCTCCTCCACTGGAAGCGTGGACCGTTCGTTCCTGACATTTCCGGATGTTCTGTTCCTTGGAATGTTCAAGAGCAGTCTGAAGGATGTGAGCAAACGGTATGCAGAGCTAAAGAACAACCGTGACTCGACGGTAACAAATGACGAGAAGCTCGCGCAGGCATTTGAAGAAGGGTTCGAAGCGCTCCCGTTCCTCCGGAAAATCTTCGGACAGTATTTCCCGCGCTTGAACTGGACACTCCGCTGGGACGGACTGGAAAAGATCCCGATGTTTGCGGGCTTCGTCAGCCGGCTTTCCCTCGACCACAGCTATAACGCCAATTATACAAGATCGTTCGAGAATCGTCCTGGCGGAGGTGGCGAGCGGACGAACGGCCAACGGGTGGCGTACGGTTTTGCGCCTCTGTTCGGTCTGAACTTCACATTCAAGGAACTCTTAAATGGGAGCTTCGGCGCAAACCTCAGGTACAACACCAACACGTCATTTGATCTTGCGACGTCATCGCAAAAGATCGTCGAGACGCTTGCCCAGGAAATCTCTTTCACGGCGTCGTACAGCCGGAAGGGGTTTGAGATTCCACTCTTCGGGCTTGCATTGAACAACGATCTTGATGTCAGCGCGTCGTACTCACTTACCAAGAACTCCCGGAAAACATATGACGTTTCCAAGCTCGATGTTGGAGTCACGCCGACGCCGCTGGAAGGATCCACACGGACCGTCATCGAGCCTCGCATCAAGTACGTCCTGAGTCTACGCGTCACGGCGTCGGTGTACTACCGTTACACCAAGATCGCACCAGACGAAGGCGGCTCACGAATTCCGGGAAGCACCATCAACGAAGCCGGCCTCGACATTCACATCTCAATTCAATAGAGCCAGTGGCGGTCTGTGCGAGTTCGTTGATTCTCAAGCGTCAAATCGTTATCATTTTTCCACCGAGCA
Source organism: Bacteroidota bacterium (assembly GCA_016844425.1). Next base: position 5,226 of record JAERML010000027.1, on the reverse strand, counting down.
TTCTTAGATGGTTCACTTGGCCACGAGAGACTGGTACGACTGATCGGGATCTGTGGCAAATTCTTTGGGGGAGCGCATGGATGATGGGAAGGGAAAAATACTCTGGGTGGACGACGAGATTGAACTCCTTCGTCCGCACATCAGGTTTCTGATCGACAAGGGATACTCTGTCGACACGGCAACCAATGGAGAGGATGCCGTGTCGATGGTTCGCCAGACCGGTTTCGATCTTGTGTTTCTCGATGAGATGATGGCGGGGATGGGAGGCCTCCAAACACTTGCCGAAATTAAGGATATGCGGCCGAACCTTCCCGTGATCATGATTACGAAGAACGAGGAAGAGTCGTTGATGGAGGAGGCCATCGGGGTGAAAATCAGCGACTACCTGATCAAGCCGGTCAATCCGAGTCAGGTGCTTCTGGCTTGCAAGAAGTTTCTGGAAGGAAAGAAAATCACAGGTGCCGCGGTCTCCAAGGATTATATCCAGGAGTTCAACACGATCTCCGTCGCATTGATGAACGACCTGGACTACCGCCAATGGATCGACATTTACACGCGGCTTGTTGACTGGGCACTTGAGCTGGATGTTCACCCGGAGCTGGGCCTGAAACAAACGCTCCTTGACCAAACCCGCGAGTGCAACCTCGCTTTCGGCAAGTATGTTGAGCGGAACTACCGTGACTGGGTGGAACAGACTGACAACAGGCCCGCCCTGTCCCACGAAGTGGTCGACAGGTATCTGATTCCCGAGCTCCAGACGGGCAAGTCCATCATCTTTTTTGTGATTGACTGTCTGCGGCTTGACCAATGGATGGCCATGGAGAGTCTGCTCCATGAATACTACACGATCACCAAAGACTTCTACTTTAGCATTCTCCCGACAGCAACTCCATATTCGCGGAACGCGATCTTCAGTGGCTCGTACCCGAGCGATGTGGAGATCCGGTTTCCCGAACTCTGGGAAAAAAGCGAGGATGACGAGAATAGCAGAAACAGATATGAACGGCAGTTTTTGGACAAGCTGCTGGAACGCCGCAAGATCGTCCTCAAGCCCGAACCGAAGTATGTGAAGATCCTTGATGCTGAGTTCGGCAGAAGCGTGGAAAACAGCATCCATTCCTACACGCAATCGAAGTTGACCTCTATTGTGGTGAACTTTGTTGATATGCTTGCCCACGGGAGGTCGGACTCGACATTATTGAAAGAAATCGCCCCCGATGAGTCGGCGTATCGCTCTTTGACGAACTCCTGGTTCATGCACTCGTCTCTCTTCGGGATGCTGAAGACGCTTTCTCAGAACAGGAATGTGACGATCATCCTTACCACCGACCATGGCAGCGTTCGCTGCTTGCGCGGGTCCAAGGTTCTGGGGGACCGTGAAGCTTCCACCAACTTGCGGTACAAGTATGGACGTAACCTCAAGGCTGAGGATAAGGCGGCGATCTTTGTCAAGAACCCCCTCGAGTTCAAGCTCCCAAAGAGGGGTGTTGCCACAAACTATATCATCGCGAAGGAAGATTATTACTTCGTCTACCCTACGGACTACCACAAATACCTGAACCAGTATCGCGATAGCTTCCAGCATGGCGGCGTCTCGATGGAAGAGATGATACTTCCCGTCGTCAAGCTCGAGCCGAAGCGATGAGACTGTTTGTTACGCACTCTCCTCAGGAGACGGTTGAGCTCGGGAAGGCATTTGCGGTGACTCTTTCCCCCGGTGATGTGGTCGGGCTGTCGGGGAACCTGGGAAGCGGTAAAACTCAATTCGTGGCGGGAGTATGCGATGGGCTCGGCGTTCAGCATCGTGCAGTCAGTCCAACGTTCACCCTGATCAACGAGTATGAGGGCCAGCGGGTGAAAGTAATCCATGTTGATCTCTACCGTATTGAGCGTCAGGCGGAGCTTGCAGAGCTGGGCGTGGAGGAATATTTCACGGATCAATGCATCTGCCTCATCGAATGGGCGGAAAAGGCGTTCACCATTCTCCCGACGCGGTATCGCATGGTGAAGATCAGATATGGAAGGACGGACACCGAACGGGAGATCGAGGTCGACGACGCGGCCCGGGTACCGGCATGACTGTCCTTGGCATAGAAACGGCAACCACAGTTTGTGCTGCAGCAATTGGGCGCAATGGCAACATTGTAGCTGAAGCAACGCTCGAGGAAAAGTATGTTCATGCGGAAAAGCTCCTGACACTTATCCAGGACGTCCTGCGACGGACAGAAGTTACCGTCAGCGCGCTTGACGGCATAGCGGTTTCCATTGGGCCGGGGTCGTTCACCGGTCTTCGTATCGGACTCAGCGTAGCCAAGGGGCTTGCGTATGCGACGGGAGTTCCACTGGTTGCGGTCCCGACACTTGAGGCATTGGCGCAGCGTGCTCTCGACGGGCGTGCTGTCGGGGAGAATGAGTGGTTGCTCGCTGCCCTCGATGCCCGGCGGGATGAGGTGTACAGTCAGTTGTTTTCTGTTGCTGACTCGCGTCTCATTCCTCTCCGCGATGTACAGAATATGACGGTGGAAGCACTTGGTGATGAGATTGGCGATCGCCCGGTTGTCGTCACAGGGGATGCCGCAAAGAAGCTCGGTCGTCTGCTGGCCCAAAGGACGATGATGCGGCTTATTTCTCATGATCTGGCCCGATGCAGTGCCGCGTCCGTTGTTCAAGTAGGAACAAAACTGCTTGCCAGTGGAACGAAGGAAGACCCGGTAACGCTCGAGCCGCGATACATCAAGGAGTTTTTCTTCCACACGCTCACTACCAAATAGGTATCCGCCATGGCGTGGTTCAAACGGTCGAAAGAGAACATAGCCGCCGAGACACAAAAGAAAGAGATCCCGGACGGGATGTGGGTGAAGTGCGATGAGTGCGGGGAGATCATCCATAAGAAGGAACTCGCCCAGAATCTATACACCTGCACAAAGTGCACGAATCATTTCCGCATCGGGAGCAAGGAGTACATCGAGATTCTGTTCGATGAAGGATCGTTCAAGGAATACGACCGGAAGATGCGTTCTGCAGATCCCTTGAAGTTCGTCGATACCAAACGGTACCGCGACCGGATTCCGGAAGCGACAAAGAAGACTGGCCTGTATGACGCGGTGAGGTGGGGGACAGGGATGGTAAACAAGAAACACCTTGTTCTTGCAGCGATGGATTTCGCCTTCATCGGCGGCAGCATGGGCTCGGTGGTGGGCGAGAAGATTGGTCGCGCCATTGACAAAGCCTGGAAGACCAAAACACCGCTCTTGGTGATTTCAGCGAGCGGCGGTGCGCGAATGATGGAAGGAGCTCTATCCTTGATGCAGATGGCGAAGACGAGCGCCAAGCTCGGACGTCTTGCAAATGCGGGCATTCCGTATATATCCCTCATGACGGACCCGACAACCGGCGGCGTGACCGCAAGCTACGCCATGCTGGGCGACGTAAACATTGCCGAGCCGGGGGCACTCATCGGCTTCGCCGGCCCGCGCGTCATAAAGCAGACAATCGGCAAGGATCTGCCGGCGGGATTTCAGCGGTCGGAGTTTCTCCTGGAGCATGGTTTTGTCGATCTGGTACTCCATCGAAAAGAGTTGAAGAACACAATTGCACAGTTGTTGTCGTTGCTTGCTCCCTGAAACCCACACTTTCTCTTTGACATACCGCAAATGAATATCCATCTTCTTGGCGTTCCCATGGATCTCGGCTCTGGCCGGCGTGGCGTTGATATGGGACCGTCGGCCATCCGGATCGCCGGACTTGCTGATCGGCTGAAAGACCTCGGCAACAAGGTGGTGGATGAAGGTGACCTGGACATCAAGAACATGGAGGAACTTCGCGTCGGCGATATGAAAGCACGGTACCTCAAGGAGATTACGCGGGCATCGAAGCTGCTTAGCCAGAAAGTGGAAAGAATTGTCTCACGAAAGGGGTTCCCACTTGTCCTGGGGGGTGACCATTCGATTGCTGTTGGCACAATTTCGGGCATTGCCGCGTACTGCAAACGCAAGCGCAAGAAGCTCGGCGTCCTGTGGGTGGACGCGCATGGGGACATCAATACTCCTTCAACCTCCCCTTCGGGAAATATTCACGGCATGCCGCTGGCGGCCGTCCTTGGATTGGGTCCGCGCGATCTTGCGCATCTCGGGGGCCGGCAGCGCAAAGTGGATCCCGCCAACGTAGCGCTTGTAGGCATCAGAAGCCTCGACGACGGGGAAAAGCGTCATCTAAAACAAACCGGCGTACATGTCTTCACGATGCCGGATATTGACCGGCAGGGGATCCATCGCGTAATGAAGAAAGCACTCTCGCGTGTCACAGATGGGACGGACTACGTGCACGTGAGCCTCGACCTCGATGCAGTTGACCCAACAATTGCACCGGGTGTCGGGACACCGGTGAAAGGGGGTCTCGACTACCGCGAGGCGCATTTGATTATGGAACTGATTTCCGAGTCACGAGCGATGACCTCGTTGGAGATTGTGGAGGTGAATCCGATTTTGGACGAGAACAACACGTCTGCAGAGTTTGCCGTGGAGCTGGTGCAGTCCGCGTTTGGAAAGAAGATCCTCTAAGCGCATGGCACACGTCATCCGGGATGTTGCAGAAATGCAAGCGACCGCGGTGTGGATTCGCGCATCAGGTCAAAGAATCGGCATCGTTCCCACGATGGGGTTCCTGCACGAAGGACATTTGAGTCTGATTCGGCTTGCCCGGCAACAAAGCGATGTGGTAATTACCACGATCTTCGTAAACCCCACCCAGTTTGGTCCATCCGAAGACTTCAACCGCTATCCTCGGGACTTGGACAGAGACAAAGATCTTGCCTTCGATGCCGGAAGTAACCATGTCTTTGCCCCCGATACTGGGGCAATGTACCCGGATGGTTTCGCAACCTATGTCAACGTGGAACGAATGACATCCTCCCTGGAAGGGAAGTCTCGCCCGGGTCACTTCCGTGGCGTTGCAACGATCGTGGCCAAGCTTTTCAACATTACCAGGCCTCACTGTGCCGTGTTTGGCCAGAAAGACGCTCAACAAGTCATCGTCGTCAGGCAGATGGTGAGAGACCTCAACTTCGATATCGAGATTATTGTGGCGCCTACCGTCCGCGAACGAGACGGTCTGGCGATGAGCTCACGCAATAGCTATCTCACTCCTGCGCAGCGAAAAGAGGCGACGGTTCTCTACAGATCGCTCGCCATGGCAGAGGAAGGCATCCGCTCTGGCGAACGTGAGAGC
>JAERML010000187.1 GCA_016844425.1 Bacteroidota bacterium | reverse complement strand
CTGGTACGATTGAAGAACGAAGGGAAGGTCCGTTACATTGGTGTCTGCAATTTTGGTGTCGACCTCCTGGAGAGGTGTCAAGAGATCGCTCCCGTACAGTCGCTACAACCGATCTACAACATGCTCGAGCGGGACATCGAGCGTGAGATCCTTCCGTATTGCGCAACACACGTGGTAAGCGTCGTGGCATACAGCCCCATGCAGTCCGGGCTCCTGACGGGGACATTCGATATGAAGAAATTGGCTCCCGATGATTGGCGGATTACCCACAGTGAGAAATTCCGTGAGCCAAAGTATTCGCGAGGTCTCCGAGTGGTGGAACGACTCCGCCCGATAGCGCAGCGCCATGGCAAGACCGTCGGACAACTCGCCGTGGCCTGGGTGCTGATGAACGGGATCGTCACGTCGGCAATTGTTGGTGCGCGGAAAACAGCGCAGGTGGACCAGAATGTCGCGGGCGGTGGCTGGAAAATCAGCAGGGCGGATATGCAGGTCATCGAGGCGATTCTTCAGGAATGAGGGAAGCTGATGAGTGTGGTTGCTACTTGAGGAGTATGACGAGCGTGATTCCTCCGGGCGACGGCAAGACTTGAAGTCGACCCTGGCCGGGGAGTGCCGCTGCGGATCGCTCCTCTTCTCTCGCCACAACATGAAGACCTGCCGCAAGACCAAACCCAGCGCCAATCACGACATCGGACATCCAATGCTGGTTGTTGTAGACGCGTGCAAACGCCGTCAATGTTGCCAGGCCGTAGAGCCCGATGCGCGCCCATATATTATCGATCCGCTCTGCGAGCACTGTAGAGAGAGCAAAAGCAACCGTTGTGTGTCCAGAGGGGAACGATTGGATTTCGTTGTTCCAGGTAAACCCATGAAATCTCCATGGACCGTCTCCGGAATACGGCCGGCTTCGCGCCGCGATATACCGGACCGTAATGACTGATACACCCGCAAGCGAAAGCGCTTCGAACATTAACCGACCGGAGACCCGAAGTTCGTCGTTCCTGATGAACAGGCCGGTCGCATACGTGGCTATGCTGAACACATTAGCATACGTGACAACGCCGTAGCGCGTTGGGATATCCCAGAAATCATTGTTGAGCGAGCTGACCGTGCTCCGGCCCACCTTTTGCCGGATACTTTCATCGAGAGACATGAGAAGCGGCGTTCCCCCCACCACCGCTCCTGCATACAGCCACTCCGTTCCCGAGAAATGGAACGGGGCAGTGAAGAACGACCCTGCATCACCGAGGGCGACCTCCACATCATGAACAAACAACGCGTGAATGGTCGGATGAGTGCGTGTGGAGTCGCTGCCTTGCGCATCCCATCCACAACACAACATTACAACCAGCATGAGCGCGATTCGCGGGAAAGCGTTGCTCATGCTCTCAGTATGTGCAAAGAATGAAGAGGCAGTTGCAATCCACGGGTTGGCGCATGGGTGCTACTTTGAATCTTTCTGGGATGTTTGCTCAGCCGCCGTCCACGGCGGCACAACGCCGTTGATGCGGGCATAGGCAATGGACTGTCCCATGTGCTCATGCAGATGGTTCATTTCCGTCAGCAACGCATCGCGATAGGTGGTCTTCCTGCCGAACATGTCCGTTTCCTTTTCCAGACTCGCGTCAGACAAGTCTGTCACAGTCTGCCGTACATGGCTGAACGATTGCTTCAGCATCTCCGCAATCTTCCCCTTATCCGTCAGGGTCTTTTCCATCTCGGGATCCATGCCGGCCGGCATCTTCACTCCCACGAACGTCATGAAGAAGTAGTTCCCACCTGCAATGTGGGTGTAGATTTCACCGACCGACCGGACGCCTTCACCCGGGCGCCAGCCGTACTTCTCTTGTGGGACTGCTCCCGCGAGGTCCACGATCTTCTTCTCGACATCCGCAAGTTGCGCAAGGTACTCAGCCCGGAAGCCGGACTTCGGGACCCCTTTGGATGCTGCATCCCCAGCAACGGCAGGCCGTACAGCGAGCACGGCAATGCAGACCCCCGTGCAAGCCAATTGTCGAACTGTTGCGTTCATTCTGTCCTCCTTAGTATTTGTTTGATGGATTGTTACAGAGCACCCGGTCATCATCGGCGCGGTCGTCCTGGGATGGTGCGCCAATGTATGTGAGACTGGGAAGAAAGTCAAGAGATGACACTTGAACAAAGGGGGAGGATTGTCTACTATTGAAGCGTTGAACAAATTCCACGATCATCATGATTCACACGCATGGGACGATTCAAAGTCTATCTTGAATACGAGGGGACCCGCTACAGCGGATGGCAGGTGCAAAAGAACGCTCGCACTGTTCAGGGGGAGATCCATGCAGCGCTGACAAGGGTTTTTAGCACAAACAAGTTTGAGTTCCACGGAGCGGGAAGGACAGACGCGGGAGTCCATGCCCTCGCCCAGGTCGCACATCTGGACGTGCAAACGATGCTGGCCCCGGAGATTATCCGGATGAAGGTGAATGAAGAACTGCCGGGGGACATCAACCTCATCGAAGTGGAGAAAACACCCGAAACTTTTCATGCACGTCACGATGCCGTGGCGAGAAGCTATCTATATCAGATTTCAAGACGTAGAACTGCTCTGGGAAAGCGGTTTGTTTGGTGGATCAAGGACCGACTCGATGAGCATCTGATGCAGGAAACACTCCACCAGTTCGTCGGGATGAAGGACTTCCGATCTTTCACCGACGACGATCCGGAGGAGAAATCTACTGAGGTTCTGATCGACGAAGCGAGAATCAAGGCGGCTGGAGACCTGCTCCTCATCCGGATTTGCGGCTCTCATTTCCTCTGGAAGCTCGTCCGGCGGATCGTTGGTGTCGCCGCCGAGGTGGGACAGGGCAAACTCTCACGCGCAGAGGTGGCGCGGCTCTTGTCCGATCGGTCGGACACTCCAGCCCGCCTCACGGCTCCTCCATCAGGATTGTTTCTGGAGAGAGTATACTACAAGGGGGACGCACGATTACAGACGCTCGTCCCCGTTTTGAACGTGCAGGATACCTGATCCAACCTCCTCGACTCAAGGGAGCCGGGCGGATGGACGGTATCTATTTCTTGCGGGTGTAGGTGACCTCTACCACCTTGGTGTTGGGTGCCTTCAACGATAGGTCGTGAATTTCAAACGCATGTTTGTCCTTATCGATGAATCGCGTTACATATTTCACCTTCTTGTCCTTCTCACCGGTCACAGGGTCATCCGTCCTGCCGTAGAAAGTAATGCTCTTGCCATCCTTGGCAAGTGCACCCTCCATCGTGTACATTGAGGTCGACGTGTTGTCGATCCAGAATCCGATGTACTTCTTCTTGAAATTGTCGTAGCCAGTCAACCCGATGCCATTCATCGGCATTCCCATCATCTCACCCGTCATCTCCTGCTGGAGGAAGCGTCCACCGAGGATCCATTTCATCTCGGAGGTCCCTTTGCTGACGGTTGGGGGTTGGCCGGGGGCCATCCACATTTGCGATTCCGATTCCCAGGAACCCACCATGTCATCAAGCTTCTTGTGCGCCTCGCCCGGGGTAGCCGCCTCCTTCCATTTCTTCATCATCTCCTCCTCCGAAGGTTCCCCCGCTTTCTTTTTCTCTTGGGCTGACGCGAAAACGGTTACGAGAGCAACGATAACCGAAACGACAAACAACAGATTCCTTCTATGCATTTGACACTCCTTTCATTGAAATTGAATGATGAAAACTCCGGCCTGAGCCTCCAGACGAAGGCCCTGTCATTCGCCCCGCCGATGAATGTGCCGTCAGCCACGAATGTTCGTATGGATAGCCATGGGATTGTCGATACAATAGCGGAAGTGTGGACAACCTACCAAGAGGGGAGCTGAAAGTCAATGAATGAAGAGGAAAACATGGAATCCTCAGTTGATTTTATAGGCAGCCCGGTGGTATCTTGCAGTGCACCGGTTTCATTCTTCACAGAACGATCAAGGTTGTCATGGATCTTGAGGCAGAAATCCTGGGAGAACACTCGAAAGTTCATGCTGAGCGTCTCGCCGATTGG
>JAERML010000353.1 GCA_016844425.1 Bacteroidota bacterium | reverse complement strand
TCATGGACACTCCGTAGGATAGGAACAGCTGGTGGCGCTACTGGTAGTCGTTCGGCTGGGGCAGAGATCGACAGGGTTATTCCATTTCGATTCAATTTACCCGGCTGCCCCTTGCCATGCAAGAGGGCGTGCGGCCGCAGCTGGTACCGACATGTGGCAAAAGGTACATTTGGTAGTGTGAATTAGGGAAGAAGCAGGAGAAAGTTATTCTTGCTGTCCTCCCACTAATCCATCGATTTCGGTTGGAGGGCTCCGATTGCTTCTCTGTAGGCTTTGCCATAGATTGACGAAAGGTTGTTGATGTGGGTTGAGGTTTCCGATGAAGTCAAGCGACGCGCGGCTAGGTCTCACGAATGAAGTAGGTTGAAAATGCCAAGTGCTTCTGAGTCAGCATTGATGACCTTTCTTTCAGAAAGGCACCCAAGGTACTATGGGAAAGTGTTTGAGTTGCGGGATGTGGTAGACGGTTGGCTCTCCTATATTCCTCAAACCTTTCCTCACTACACCGCTCACACAATCGATCACAGTGAGGAAATCATTTCTCAGATTTCCCATCTTTTGTTCAGAGATGGAAATTCAACTACACCCGTCCTCGATCAATTGTCTGCCACAGAGGCTTACATACTCATAGTGGCCGCTTATCTTCACGATATTGGTATGGTTGTCTCCGACAGGGACAAAATTCGAATCCTAGGCTCCGCGGAGTGGGTTAGATGGGTGGGGAATGGCGGTAGCGGGGAAAAGCGTTTGGCAGCAATCAATGCATTTAGGTCTGGACCAGTTCCAACAGATTCAGTAATTCAGAACTTCATCGCAGATCTGCAATTGAGGCATTTGATCGCTGACTTTGTTCGACGCAATCATCATATGATTGGTGAACGTCAGGTTGCTTGCAATTCTGCTAAGGTTAGGTGATCTCTTGGATATTCGGCATGAACGAGCATGTCCATTGCTGCTCAACGCGGCCTGTCCTCTTCCTCCTGACAGTCTTGCCCACTGGACTCAGTATCAGAGGATCATACTGATCCTTACCCCATTTTGTAGACAGGGAGAAAAGCCAGTATATTCCTTTGAAGGAGGACTGGCATGGACGGAGACAAGAGGCGTAAGTCATTTGATCGGCAGTTCAAGATCGATGCAGTAAATCTTGTAGTCAACGGGGGTCGTAGTATTGCGGAGGTAGCCCGAGATCTTGGGATTGAAGCGAACACGTTGCACCGCTGGAAGCGGGAGTTCACGATCGAGGACAAGGAAGCTTTTCCCGGGAAGGGCCGTCTGAGTCCACAGGAAGAGGAGCTGCGCCGGTTGCGACGAGAGCTGGAGCAGGCGAAAGAAGACCGGGAGATTTTAAAAAAAGCCCTGGCGTTCTTCTCCAAGCACGGGAAGTGAGGTATCGCTTCGTGGAAGCGCACCGTGATCGCTGGCGGCTTGGACGAATGTGTTCTTTGCTCGATTTGAGCCGGAGCGGGTTTTTTGCGTGGCGTAGAAGGGCACGGAGCGTCCGATCGGTTCACAATGAAGCTCTGATCGAGGACATCCGGCGGATCTATGCCGAAGGGCGCGGAGAATACGGAAGCCCGACGATCTGCGATGTCTTGCGACAAGAAGGCCATCTGGTAAATCACAAGCGGATTGCCCGATTGATGCGGCAAGTGGGACTTCGTTCGAAGGTGGTACGGCGCTTTAAGCGGACAACTCGGCCGTGCAAGGACCGTGAGGCCGCACCGAATCTTCTCCGGCAGAACTTCCAGACCGACGGCCCCAACCGGGTCTGGTTGTCGGACATTACCTACATCTCGACCGATGAGGGATGGCTCTACCTGACGACGGTTGAGGACATGTGGTCCCGGCGGATGGTCGGCCATGCAATCACGGACCATCTGCGTGCCCCTGCAGTCGTGGAGGCACTTGAGATGGCCTTGGGAAGGAGGAAGGTGACTCCGGGCATGATTTTGCACTCTGATCGGGGGAAACAATACGTTGACCAGCGCGTACGTGCGATCTTGACCGCTCATGGCATCACGCAGAGCATGTCGAGCACCGGCAATTGCTACGACAACGCCATGGCCGAATCGTTCTTTGCAACTCTCAAGAAAGGTCATCTGTTCTGGGAACGCTTTCGAACCAGGGAAGAAGCTCGCCGAAAGCTGTTTGAGTATCTCGAAGTGTTCTACAACCGCGTCCGACATAGACTCACCGCACATGATCGAGTTGAGATAGTGGCCGAGTGTGAGACGATGGATGAGCATAGATACTTACAGGATTGGTGTCAATGGCTTGTGGACGAACTGGCAAATGCCCGCACGACAATGGCGGGATCAAGTCGGCATGGTACCTGGACAGTTCCTCGCGCAACCATGAACGGAAGTGAAACAACAATCTCTATCCGACCAGCCGCAACCGCAAAATATCTTCCTGTGAATTGGATATTTGAGTTAGATAGCCAAGCAGTCTTCCAACGATTCATTTATGATGCTTATGGATCGCCTGATACATTTATCCGAGAATTGATTCAGAACGCAGCGGATGCATCGAGATGTCAAATGTTCTATGATCTCTCGAATGAAGAAAAGGAATGCCCGCAATATCCAACGATGGTAGATCAGGCAAAGCGCTTCTGCTACCCAATTACGGTGACCTTGTCGAACACAGAGCGGACCAATGCCCTCTCGGGGGAACGTGAAATGAGGCAGGTCTTGAGTGTTGAAGACGTAGGTATCGGAATGGATAAGGAAGTGATAAGGAAATACTTCCTGCAAGTCGGCAG
>JAERML010000186.1 GCA_016844425.1 Bacteroidota bacterium | reverse complement strand
TCCCAACGCCAACGTCAGCGCGGAGATCACTCCTGAGTATCTTGGCGTCGGTTACATCATTGGCCCGAAGATTTCGGGTGTGCTGGTTGCGGGTGGCGTCCTGGCGTATCTTGTCCTCATTCCGCTGATCTCGTTTATTGGCGATCTCCTCCCGACCATCCTCAAGCCTGGCTCGAAGCTGATCGGTGAGATGTCCGTGGGAGAAATCCGGCTCGGGTATGTCCGATACATCGGCGCGGGTGCCGTGGCGGCGGGAGGCCTTATCACGCTGATCAAGACCCTCCCCACGATCATCTCGGCATTCCGTGAAAGCTTTAAGAGTCTCAAGGACGTGCGCGCAGGCGTGGCCCTTGCGCGGGTCGAGCGTGATCTTCCGATCACCTATGTGATCGTCGGTTCACTGATCCTCGTCCTCATCATTGCCATCCTGCCCCAGCTCCCGGGCGAATTTCCCGGTACACTGCTTATGGGTTTGTTGATCGTGATCTTTGGCTTCTTCTTTGTCACGGTTAGCTCCCGCATCGTCGGAATCATCGGTTCCTCCAACAACCCGATCTCAGGGATGACCATCGCGACACTGATGGCAACATGCTTGATCTTTGTCAGTCTTGGCTGGACCGGCGATGTGTACCAATCCCTTGCCCTTGTGGTTGGTGGAATTGTCTGCATCGCCGCGGCAAACGCGGGTGCAACGAGTCAGGACCTGAAGACCGGTTACATCGTAGGCGCAACGCCCATCTATCAGCAGATCGGTCTCGTCATCGGTGTCATCGTGTCGGCGTTCGTGATTGGCTGGACACTTCAGGCGATCGATAACTCGATGGCGTTCCAGGGCATCCCGCATGCCATCGGCTCGGAACGCTATGCGGCACCGCAGGCTACACTCATGGCGACGATCATCAAAGGCTTGCTCGCGCAGGACCTGCCGTGGGTGCTGGTGTTCATCGGCATGTTCATTTCCATCGTTGTGGAGTTGTGTGGCGTTCGCTCGCTCTCGTTCGCTGTCGGCGTGTATCTTCCTCTCTCCACCACGCTGCCGATCTTCTGCGGCGGCATGCTAAAGGCATTCGTGGACAAGAGGCTTGGCACGAAGGAAGAGTCGGAGGTCAGTCCCGGTATGCTCTACAGCACCGGTCTCGTGGCTGGCGGCTCGCTCACCGGTGTTGCCATTGCCATCCTGAGCGGGATTCCAGTGACAGTGGGAGGAAAAGAGATATCCATCATGCAATATCTCCTGGATGCCGTCGGTATTCATGGGTGGGAACATCTGGGTGCCACCGCCGATATCATCGGTGCACTCATGTTCGGGGTTCTTGGGTTCATTCTCTTCAGGACCGGCATGAAGAAAGATTAAACAGAAGTGCGTAAACACATTTTCTAGGCGCCATTGGCGTTGTCGGTGGCGCCGCTGTTCGAGAGTCCGTCCTTCCTCACCAGCCTGGTAATACTCGGCTTCATCGGCTGGCTCCTGGTTCGCATTCCGATCAAGAATGCAGGGAAGGCTGATGAGCCTGCACCACCGAGCGCGGTGTTTTAGGCGCATCTGAAAAATGTATTTCCAACGGCCTTTCGTATCCGGAAGGCCGTTGATTTCTATGGTTATGAAAGGGGATATGATACGAAGACGGAATATCGAACCGGTCAATTTGCTCCAACTGCGACCGACGAGGAATCTGCAATGGGAAACGATGGATGAAGGAGTTGTCCTTCTCATCCCCAAATTCAGGAACAGACTTCTTGTGCGCTGGCTCGTTCCCATGTTGGCGAAGCCGACCATCCGCGTGAAGCTCGATCCCCTGGGGAGTTACTTCTGGATATGCTGTGATGGGAGCACAACTGTGGCAGTAATCGGCGAGCGAATGGCAGGAAAATTTGGAGAGACCGTTGAGCCTCTCTATGATCGGATCGGCAAATTCGTTCGGATGCTGGCGCGGGATAAATTCCTCACGCTGGATCTGGAACAAAAGGCAACCTGAGCTAACAACCAACCTTAGAAAAGAGATCAACCGTGTCGAATGCAATTGAAGGTCTGAAACCGGAAAATGTATGGAAGTACTTTGCAGAGATTGCGCGTATTCCGCGTTGCTCCAAACATGAAGCTGCCATGACAAAGTACGTCATGGAGACTGCCAAACGAATGGGCCTGCAGGCCAAAGCCGACAAGTTTGGCAACGTCGTTGTCAAGAAGCCTGCCTCGCAAGGACGCGAACGCGTCCGCAGCATCACGCTGCAAGGTCACCTTGATATGGTGTGCGAGAAGAACAAGGACAAGGTTCACGACTTCTCCCGGGATCCGATTGAACTCGTCCGTAAAGGGAATGTCCTTATGGCGAACGGTACCACCCTTGGTGCAGACAATGGCGTTGCGGTCGCAACAAATCTTGCCATCATGGAGGACAAATCCCTTCAACATGGCCCGCTGGAGTTTTTGTTTACGGTCGATGAGGAGACCGGCCTTACGGGTGCAAGCAACCTGGGGGGCGATTTTCTCGAGAGCCGCACGCTCATCAACCTTGACTCAGAAGAGGAAGGTGCTCTGTATGTGGGATGTTCAGGAGGCAAGGACACGATTGGCACATGGAAAGTGGATTTCGAGAAGGCTCCCGGACAGACCAACGCTGTTCAAGTGAGAGTTGCCGGCCTGAAAGGTGGGCACTCAGGCCTCGAGATCGACAAAGGGCGGGGAAACGCGATCAAGATCATCAACCGCGCCATCATGGTGTTGGAAAAACTCGGCGCGAGACTTTCATCGATAGAAGGTGGGAACAAACATAACGCGATCCCTCGTGAAGCGGAGGCGGTTCTCTTCCTTCCCAAGAAGAAGCTCGGTGATGCACAGACTGCCATGAAGGAGTTCAACTCGATTGCCAAAGCGGAACTGGCAACGGTGGAGCCGGATCTCCAGGTGACTATGGAGGAGTTGAAGGGGGCTACGAAGGGGAAGGTGATCAAAAAAGCCCAACAGCGGAAGCTGAGCCAGACCATTTCCGCTCTTCCCCACGGCGTCACCAAGATGAGCGCGGACATTCCGAGGCTTGTGGAAACCTCCACAAACGTTGCTGTCATCAAAACGGAGAAGAAGGCAGTTGTTGTTGCCACCAGTCAGCGAAGTTCTGTTGCTTCGGAAATCATGGAGATCGTTCATTCCGTCTCTTCGATTTTCGACCTTGGCGGAGCCGTGGTGAAGAACACGGACGGCTATCCCGGATGGAAACCGAATCTCAGTTCGGAAATCCTGCGGGTGGCAAAACAAACGTACAAATCACTCTATGGAAAAGAACCCGAGATCAAAGCGATCCATGCAGGATTGGAGTGCGGCATCATCGGTGAGCGATATCCGGGCATGGACATGGTATCCTTTGGTCCGACGCTTGAAGGCGTGCATTCGCCGGATGAAAAGATCTACATCGACACCGTTGAAAAGTACTGGAATTTTCTCCTGGCGATTCTGAAGAACGCGAACTAGATCTCTGGTGAAACAGACTTCCCAAAGCGTCGCGCACCATGGGCTGCGCTTTTTTCTCTTCCTCACCCTACGTATCCAGGAGAATTCATGCACCGAACGCTGAGTTTCCTTCTTTGTGTTCTCCTCCTCCCGATTGCGGGCACAGCCCAGGTCGCGGACACCTCACGAAAGGAGCTCTCAATCGATGAGATCTTTGCTTCGTCGACATTCGCCTTGAAGTCTCTTTCTTCTGTGCAATGGCTCGATGAAGGAAGGAAGTTCTCATACATTCAGGCAGACTCGGTTACCCGTGTCAGGAATGTGTACACCTACAGCGTTGCCGATGGGGAGAGGGAGCTCGTCATGGACGGGTCATTGCTTGTCCCCAAGCCGGGGGAAGCACCGATGCGGATTGGCTCCTACCAATGGTCCCCCGACGCCAGTAGCATTCTCGTTACCGGGACACTGCCAGCGCGGCGAACCAAGTCCGGCGGCAACTTCGGCATCTTCTCCCTTTCGTCCAAAACGTTTCGCCTTCTTACCGATACGACAGCTGAACAGGCCATTGTTCAGTTTGCCGCCG
>JAERML010000185.1 GCA_016844425.1 Bacteroidota bacterium | reverse complement strand
GGTGGCGCCAAACTCCATCATTCCACATTTCGGGTCCGCCTTTCGCAGTCCACATGCGCCGGCAGGTTTGTTGGATGTTCATTATTCAAACATAGACCGCTTTTGAGTATTTCAAGGATGTCACAAATTGTGACATGCTCTGAATCTCCCCCCTCGTAAGGGGAAACATGAAATCACCGGGAAATCTGTTGCTATTTCGCTTCACTGCCTGCATCAATACTCTCGTCTCGATACCATAGAGTTCAGCGAGGTGCGGGCCAAGCATGACTTTGTGACCACGCACCAGGAATATCCGTGTTTCAATCAGCTCTTGTGGAATTGGATGTAACTTCGTTTTCATTCGTCAATTGAAGATAGGGTATCACAATCTGTGACACCCTGTTTTGCTTGTATGTTCATCCCACCGGCTCCCCGCTAGCGCCTGTGCATCAGCCTCACACCAGTCCGGCCGATGTCATTGCTGCCGGTGATTTGTCGGGAGGATCACCCAGAGAATCAAGTATACCACAAATCCCGGAATGATCGGCAAAATGGAGCCCACCACAAAGATAATCCTCACCGTGCCTGGCTTCCAGTCAAGCCACTCAGCAATCCCTCCGCAAACCCCGGCAATGATTTTGTGGTTCGTTGAACGTTTAAGGTCTCTCAACTGCGGCATATTCGTTTCACTTCATCTGTCATTGCGAGCTCTTTTGCGAAGCAATCATTTCTGGTTCTCAGAAGGGTTCCGGCGCACCCACTGCTGACGCTCCCGCGGATCCGAATCGCTGAAGATCTGGTCAATATGGTGCTGAACATGCCGGATGTAATCTTCAATCACGAAACTCAATGTTGCAGGCTTGGCATACCCCATGTCGCACATGCTGTTGAGCGAGCCCGGGTCAACGTGCGCAACAACATGGGCGAGGTGCATGTTGTACAGATACCAGAACTCCACCAGATGTTCCCACGGCTCGGTCTGATACTGCTGGGATTTCACCCAATGCAGTTGTGTATATGTCAACGTTCCAATGTTCTGCACCTCCTGCATTCGGACTATGCGCTGGTGATTATTCGTGGCGGAATCAACCAGATGGCCGAGGATTTCCTTGATGGACCATTTGTCCGGGTACGATTTTTCGGCTGCCCGGCTTTCAGGAATGGAAAGGAGTTGGGATCGTGCACTTTCCGCTATTTCCTTGAGCTGTCGAGCGGCGGACATCATACCGAATCTCCAATGTTGTCAAGTACGAGATAGAAATTCCATTTCCAATATATCAAATCAGGGAAAGGTTTACAACGAACCCGGGAGAATCGTCGAAGATCTCTCTCGGCCGAGGCATATTCGTCTCACGTTAATCGTGATGCTCGGCCGGCTCCATTCCCTCGGCACCGGGCAATTTGCCGGTCAGCGTCTTGGGGTCGTGGATGAGCATGGGAAGATGTTGCGGACAAATCCAGAACTTCTGGTTCTGGTACTCGAGCGTAATCAAGGGTACCTGCGCTCCTGTTCGATCGCACGCAACGCAATGCGGTTCCTTCGGATGAGTGTTACCCATGGTAGTCTTTCAAGCCGTCAATGTTGTCATCGTTTTTGTTTTCGGCGGTGTCACTGCGAACCTTTTTTGTGAAGCAATCTTTCTCTTGTCAGGGATGGAGATTGCTTCGTGGCTGAAAGACGCCCCTCACAATGACTGTGCTCGGCGGGCAGGCATCCTCATTCGGGCCACAACCCTGCCCTCGCAAGAAGTGCTACGGCGGGCAAGCAACCTCACTCAGGCCAAAGCCAGCCGAAGGTGCCGGCTGTTAACAGGCCGTACACCAGTCCATCGATCGTTCCCCTGAACGTTCTTCCCCAGGAACGCTTGAACCAAATGGGTTCCTGCCACTGAGCAATTGTGTAACATGCGAATGCAGTAACACCTGCAAACCGGAAGACCGAAAGATAGTTCGCGCCCGGTGACAACGCACGCCCCGCAACGTACGCCGCAAAGATCCCCACGATCACCGAATACACAAACCACTGTATCAGATTCTTCGCGATCGAAGGAGGTCCGCTTTCCCAGACCGCCATGATGAATGCGCCCTTCTTCATCTTCTCCTGGAACTCCGGCGTTTTCCTCTCCTTTGAACTGCCCGCATGAGGGAGGACGTATTCACCCGGCGGCAGCTTGAACGCCCGCAGGGCATTCAATAGCTTGTCCTCCTCCGGCACGCCTTTGAAATCCTTGTCATGATACGTGAACATCATGTGGACGATGGAGCTTGCAATAAACACGATCACTGCCGAGAGTAGGATCGGCAGCCACAGCGACATGATGGGGACCATGAGAACCTCCTATGGATGTGAAAGAACGTGAACTGTGAACACCATGCTTATTGTATTCCGCCGTTGCCTCCTGCGTCATCGCGAGTCCCGACGTGGTCTGTCAGGGCGAAAAGCCTGTGCATGGCTGCGCAACCCCTATTCTCCTTCCTTCCCATGTCCACCAAAATCCGCACCGTAGTATGTCTCGATCGCAGAAGGATCGGCGCCAACGGTGGTGGTGTCATCATCAGGGATCTTATGGTATACGGGCTTCAGGTGCCGGAGATACACAACCACGGCATGACGGTCTTCCTCGGTCCAGTTCGAATATGTCGCCCACGGCATGTCACGGTGATAAGCAATTCTTCCCTCCGGCAGAAGCCCCGTTCGCAGCACGCGCTTCACCTCATCGTCTGTGCGGCGTGCGAGACCGGTTTGCTTGTCCGGCGTCAGGTTCCTCGAGGTGAATGTGCCAGACCCCCGAAACACCATCTTGAACCCACCGGCAAGAAACTCATCCAGGTTGGGGCCTTCGTCGCCTGTCGGCGTGTGACATCCACCGCAATCGTGAACCCTCACGATATACTTGCCCCGATCCGCCAGCGCCCGCTCGACCGGATCGGTGACGTCGTCAAGCGACGGGCCTGATAGCGCCACCGGGTTGCTGAATTCCTCGGGAGGTGCCAACGTGAACGGAGGAATGAAATATAGGAACCCTAAAAACGCAACAACGATCAAAACCCCCAGAACGATTCCCACCCACTTGAGTATCTTCTTCATGGCTTCACCTCCTGTGAAGTCTGATGCGTGGGAACAGTGTTTGCCGTGATCGCCTTCTCCCGAGCCGTGCCTGCGTTCCCGGAAAAGACACGGACCGGGATATCCTCCTTCAGGATGAGAGTTCTGAATTTTCCCCACATGTAGGAGAAGATATTCGCCGACTTCGGCTCCGGGATTTTGTTGTAGACAGGTGGCAGCGTCCGGAGATACGCGACGATGGCATTGAGATCATCCTCCTTCAGATGTGCCAGGGAGGGCCAGGGCATAGGGTAGGGAATCATCCGCGAGCCGTCCCGGCGGATGCCTTTCGTCAGAAACGTCTTGAGTTGATCATCCGTCCAGTTGCCCAAACCTGTTTCCTTATCGGAGGTGAGGTTGTAGGAGACGACATCGTCGTACGGGTAGAGGTCCCACCGCTGACCGCCGGCCAGGCGCAGCTCTTCGATCATGCTGCCATCCTCCCGGATGGGGGAATGGCAATCCTCGCATCCAATGGTTGTGGCCAGGTATTTCCCTCTCTCCACAGGGTGTTGCTTCGCGAGCTCACCCTGCGTTGCATAGAACGCCGTGATTTCCTCTGCGTTCATTTCCCACACCGGCTTTCGCCCGAGCGAGACGACGTAGTTTGCAAGGTCCCACATCTCGCGTTCGGTTGCCGAGCCGATGTACGAAGGCATGGGCGATCCGTCGAGACCGGTTCTGAAGCGGAGGTAAATGTCCCTCGGGGATGACCCGCCGCGGAAGGTCCACGGCTCCGTCAGGTTGGTTGCCTTGATGTCGTGTCCCCAATCGTCCTCGAAGTCCGTTGCGATGGCATCCTTCCCCTTGCCGTCGGTTCCGTGACAACTCGCGCACTCGAGCTTCTCGAACACCCGTTTGCCTGCCGCGGTACTCGCGGGAGAGGCCGCGACCGGAGTCCCGACCTTCACTCCTTTGGGAGTTTCGTTCTGAAAGCGCGGGGAG